>DKLU01000315.1:5377-12979 GCA_002455915.1 Chryseobacterium sp. UBA6632 | reverse complement strand
ATTTTTCTTTGTCGTTGCTGATGTATTCGTTGCTCAGTTTTTTATCTAAAATACGGGCTTTTACATTATCATGAAGCTGAATATCCAGAATATCTTTCAGTTCTTTTTTAAGATTTTTATCTGTTATTTTGGCAGCAGCTTCAATTCTGTAATCCAAATTTCTCGTCATCCAGTCGGCGGAAGAAATATACATATCTTCAGAACCTTTGTTGTAGAAATACATCACTCTCGCGTGTTCCAGATACTCGTCAACAATGCTAATGGCCTTTATTTTTTCCTTAAACTCTTTTTGGTTTACGGCACAGTAAATTCCTCTCACAATCATTTTTACCACCACTCCGGCCATAGCTGCTTCGTATAATTTTTCGATCAAAGCTCTGTCGCTTACAGAATTAGCCTTGATAATCATCTCTGCTTTTCTTCCGGCTTTGGCTTCTTCAATCTCTTTATCGATATGGTGAACGATCTTTTCACGCATGAATTGTGGGCAAACTAATAAATTTTTACAAGTTTTCAAAACCGGAAGGTAATCTTCTTTCGGTTTTTTTAATACATTGAAGACTTTATTAATGTCTGCCATAATGCCTCGGTCAGAAGTCATAATCAAATGATCGCCATAAATACGGGCAGTTTTTTCATTAAAATTTCCGGTACTCACAAAACCATACTGTATGGTTTTATTATGAGCTCTCTTTTTAATGATACACAATTTAGCATGAACTTTTTTCTCCGGAAGACCGATTAAAACCGTAATTCCTTCTGGCTCGAACATTTCTTTCCACTCCAAATTAGATTCTTCATCAAATCTTGCCTGAAGTTCCAGCATCACCGTTACTTCTTTACCATTTCTAGCCGCATAGATCAACGCATTGCTGATTTTTGAATTGCTTGCTAAACGATACGCCGTGATCTGAATCGATTTTACATCAGGATCCATCGCCGCTTCCCGAAGAAGATCAATCACCGGATTGTACTTATGATAAGGAAAAGTGAGCAAAACATCGTGTTTTAAAATAACATCGGTTACTCTCTCTCCATGTTCAAAGGCAGGATGTGTGAAAGAAGTTCTTTCAACAGGACGTTCATATTTTTCAAAAACATCAGGAAAATCCATGAAATGCTTAAAATTATGAATTTTTCCCCCCGGAATTATGCTGTCTTTTTTTGTTAAATTTAATTTTCGGATAAGCAATTCAAGCAAAGCTTTATCCATATCTTTATCGAAAACGAAACGCGTCGGTTTTCCTTTTCTTCGGTTTTTTAAACCTTTTTCAATTTTTTCTGCGAAATTGGTTCTGATATCATTGTCAAGATCCATTTCTGCATCTTTCGTGACTTTAAAAGCATTAGCTGAAAATTCATCATATCCAAAATAGGAAAAAATATGCGGAAGATTAAAAGTAATCACATCTTCCAGAAGCATCACGTTTTTCTCTTCTGGATCTTCGGTTGGAAGCAAAACAAATCGCCCGACAAAACGCGACGGAATTTCAATAATCGCATAATTGCTGGAATATTGCCAGTCTTTTTTCCTCATCGCCACGCCCAAATAAAGACTTTTGTCTCTGTAATAAGGCATTGGCGTGTTTTCGTGAAGTAAAATCGGGATCACATTAGATTCCACCACTTCATCAAAATAAGTTCTTACAAACTCTTTCTGTTTTGCCGTTAAGTTTTTTGAAGTTTTAATATAAACCTTATGCTCAGCCATTTCGCTCTGGATTTTTTTCCAGGTTTTATCGAAATTCTGCTGCTGACTGATCACAATGTCATTAATTTTCTGAAGGATCTTGGAAGGCGGCTGATAAAATGATTCAGCGATTACTTTTTCCTTAAAATCCATCGCACGTTTTAATCCTGCAACCCGCACTCTGAAAAATTCGTCTAAATTGTTGGAGAATATTCCCAAAAATCTGATTCTTAAATGCAACGGAACTTTTTCGTCCATAGCCTCCTGCAAAACCCTCTCGTTAAAGGCAAGCCAGGTAATATCTCGCGGATTAAAATGTAATGACATTCGTTAGTTTATATTTTATCAAAAATAATGATTCATCGCGTCTCACAGGACTTTTTAACGTTAAGGTTTAATTAAATTTTAATATGTTAAATCGTTTGTGATTGCATGAATTTTAATTTTCCATTGTAATTGACTAAAGTTATTAAAAATCGATGAAAAAGTTAAAGTTTGATTAATATTTTTATATGATTCAAAATAATTAATTTATACGGGTGATTTATTTGCATTTAAGGTATTTTAAATGGTAAAAAATCAATTATATTTGAATCATAAAAAATACAATAAATCAATAAATGATGAAAAAATATTTACTTTTATTAGTGGGTGTTCTTGGTGTGAATACCTATGCACAAAGAAGTTGCTCAACAGATCAAAAAATGAAAGCGTTTTTTGAAAAAAATCCTCAGGCTCTTGCAAGAAAAGCAGATCTAAGAAATTTCCTGACGAGTAAAAATAATGTGAAAAAATCTACTCAAATAGTTGTTACAGTTCCTGTTGTGGTGCACGTTATTTATAAAAATCCTAATCAAAATGTGTCCGATGCTCAGATTGCTTCTCAGATTGCCGTTTTGAATCAGGATTTCAGAAAACAAAATTCTGATTTTAGTAGTGTTGTACCTCCTGTATTCCAGCCAATGGGAGCAGATTTAGAGCTAGCATTCTGTATGGCAACGAAAAAACCAGATGGATCTCCCACTAATGGAATTGAAAGAAAATCTGTGGCCTCTAGCTTTGATTTTGAAAATGATTATTATGAGTCCAACGGAATGTCTGCCTGGGATCCTACAAAATATCTTAATATTTGGGTAGGTGAATTGCCTGATGGGCTTTTAGGTTGGGCATATTTACCAGATGCTGCCGGAGAAAACTATGATGGTTTAGCAATTGGATACCAGTATTTTGGGACAACTGGATCTGCAGTAGCTCCTTTTAATAAAGGCAGAACTGCAACTCATGAAATTGGACATTATTTCGGTCTCGATCACCCGTGGGGAGACGGCAATTGTACAACAGATGATGGCTGTGCAGATACTCCGGCGACCAATGATGCTTATTATAACAGCCCAGTATTCCCGGATAATTCACATACTTGTGTAACGGTGCCTACGGGAGCAATGTTTATGAATTATATGGATTATGTTGATGATGCAAACATGGCTCTTTTTACCAACGATCAGAAAACGATTACTCAAAATACAATGATTGGGCCACGAGCAAGTTTATTAAATTCCAATGCTTGTGCTGTATTGGCTGTTGGCGAGGTAGAAAAAGCGAATTCTATTAATATCTTCCCAAATCCTACCAGTCATTATATTTCTATCGCTTTTCCTTTAGCTGCAATTGATGAGGTTGAAATCTTTAATTCGGAAGGGAGACTGGTGAGAAAAGCATTTATTAAAAATGAAACTGACAAAATAGATATAAAAGATCTTGCAAACGGCGTGTACTATGTCAGAACGTACAATGACCGAAATTTTGTTAAGTCTATGAAATTCATTAAGAAGTAGGTTATCTTATTTCTCGTATTTGTGTTTTTAAACCTCGATTTTATCGGGGTTTTTTATTTTATATGTCAATTTGTCATAAAAAAATGAATGGTACAGATATTGAGAAATACTGAATGTAAATTAATTTAAAAATTAGAAAAAAGTATAAATATTATGAGTAAAATAATTGGAATTGACTTAGGAACAACCAACTCTTGTGTTGCTGTGATGGAGGGTAAAGACCCTGTTGTTATTCCTAACGCAGAAGGAAAAAGAACGACTCCTTCTATTGTAGCATTTACAGAAGATGGTGAAAGAAAAGTAGGAGATCCTGCAAAAAGACAGGCTGTAACGAATCCAACAAAAACTGTTTACTCTATCAAAAGATTTATCGGGACTCACTTTAAAGATGATGCTTCTGAAATCACAAGAGTACCTTATAAAGTAGTATCTGGACCAAATGATACGGTAAAAGTAAAAATCGACGATAGAGAATATACTCCACAGGAAATTTCTGCAATGACACTTCAGAAAATGAAGAAAACGGCAGAAGATTATCTTGGACAAGAAGTTACAAGAGCGGTAATCACTGTTCCTGCCTACTTCAACGATGCACAAAGACAAGCTACTAAAGAAGCGGGTGAAATCGCGGGTCTTAAAGTAGAAAGAATTATCAACGAACCAACTGCTGCTGCGTTAGCTTATGGTTTAGATAAGTCTCATAAAGATCAAAAAATTGCTGTGTATGACCTTGGTGGTGGTACTTTCGATATCTCTATCTTAGATTTAGGTGATGGTGTATTTGAAGTATTGTCTACAAACGGAGATACGCACTTAGGAGGTGATGACTTTGATGATGTGATTATTAACTGGATGGCTGATGAGTTCAAAGCTGAAGAAGGTGTTGACTTAAAATCTGATGCAATCGCATTACAAAGATTAAAAGAAGCTGCTGAAAAAGCAAAAATCGAATTATCTTCTTCTCCACAAACTGAAATCAACCTTCCATATATTACAGCTACAGCTACAGGTCCTAAACACTTAGTGAAGACTTTAACTAAAGCTAAATTCGAGCAATTATCTGCAGATCTAGTAAGAAGATCTATGGAGCCTGTTGCTAAAGCATTAAAAGATGCAGGTTTATCTACTTCAGATATCGACGAAGTAATCTTGGTAGGTGGTTCTACAAGAATCCCGATCATTCAGGAAGAAGTAGAAAAATTCTTCGGTAAAAAACCTTCAAAAGGTGTTAATCCGGATGAGGTTGTAGCAATTGGTGCAGCTATCCAAGGAGGTGTATTAACAGGTGATGTAAAAGACGTTCTTTTATTAGATGTTACTCCACTTTCTTTAGGTATTGAAACAATGGGTTCTGTTTTCACTAAATTAATTGAAGCAAACACTACAATCCCAACTAAGAAATCTGAAGTATTCTCTACTGCTTCTGACAACCAGCCTGCTGTAAGCATCAGAGTAGGACAGGGTGAAAGATCTATGTTCAACGATAACAAAGAAATCGGTAGATTCGACCTTCAGGATATCCCACCAGCACCAAGAGGAGTTCCTCAAATCGAAGTTACTTTCGATATCGATGCCAATGGTATCCTAAGTGTTTCTGCTAAAGATAAAGGTACAGGTAAAGAGCAGTCTATCAAAATTCAGGCGTCTTCAGGTCTTTCTGACGAAGAAATCGAAAGAATGAAAAAAGAAGCTCAGGAAAACTCTGCGGCAGATGCTAAGAGAAAAGAAGAAGTTGAAATCTTCAACAAAGCTGACGGATTGATCTTCCAGACTGAAAAACAATTGAAAGAATTCGGAGAGAAACTTTCTGCTGACAAAAAAGCAGCAATTGAAGCAGCTCATGCAGAATTGAAAACAGCTTTCGAAGCTAAAAATTCTGATGATATAAAAGCTAAAACTGAAGCTTTAGATGCAGCTTGGATGGCAGCTTCAGAAGAATTATACGCAGCTGGACAAGGTGCTGAAGGTGCAAATGCAGGAGCTCAGAATGCTGGAAATGCAGGTGGAGCAGAAGATGTACAAGATGCAGATTTTGAAGAGGTTAAATAGTTATTGAGTAATAACAATTAACAAAATATAGAAAATCCCCATAGACAAAGGTCTGTGGGGATTTTTGTTTTTATATGCTATTCAATTCGTTTTGTTTAAAATAAGTACGGAAGATCAATTTACATAGGAAGTTATCTTTTTAAAGTGCGTTAATCAATTCAAAATAACAATCATCATCGATATTCTAAAGAATAATTTTCTGTTTATTTAATTTTTATCCTCTGAAATAGAATAATATTCTTTCATAATTATATTAAAAGAATAGTTTCCTTATTTTTAGTTTAAATCAGTTTAATTCATCTTTTATTTTGAAATTTAGAAGGAAAAATAACTGCATTCAACTCAATGAAAGCGATCCTGTCAGAAGATTAAAAAATAAACGAAAATAAATATATGGAAGACACCCGGAATATCGTTAAGACTGATTTTACATTCGCACTGAAGAGTATTTATTTCAATGAGGATTATATACCAGCTGAAAGTACGAGAACAACAACCAATTTTGCCAACTTGGCAAGAGGGGAGAGCCGTCAGGAAAACCTGCGCAATACCATTAATATGATTAATAATCGTTTTAATGCGTTGGCGACCTGGGATAATCCGAATAACGATCGCTATTCGGTTGAGCTGGAAATTGTTTCTGTTGATATAGATATTGATGGTAGCGGGGCAACATTCCCATCAATTGAAATTTTAAAAACACATATTATCGATCATAAAACAGGCAAACGTATTGAAGGTATTGTTGGAAATAACTTTTCATCTTACGTACGCGATTACGATTTTAGCGTACTTCTTTTAGAGCATAATAAGGATAAAGAGAACTTTAGCATTCCGGATCATTTTGGTGAATTGCACGGTAATATCTTCAAACATTTTGTACATTCAGAAAGTTATAAAAACCGCTTTACGAAGCTACCTGTTATATGCCTGAGCGTATCTGATAATAAAAGCTATCAGCGCACAGGAAACCATCACCCGATATTAGGCTTTGAATACGAACCCAACAGTTCGTCTTTAACAGAGCAGTATTTCAAAAAAATGGGCTTGCAGGTTCGCTATTTTATGCCACAAAACAGCGCTGCACCTTTAACGTTTTTTTTCTTTGGCGATTTACTGGCGGATTATACAAACCTTGAATTAATAAGTACCATCAGTACCATGGAAACGTTCCAAAAGATTTACAGACCTGAAATTTATAATGCCAATTCTGTTGCAGGATTATGCTATAAGCCCAGCTTGAAAAATCAGGATCATTCTTTAACAAAAATAGTCTACAACCGGGAAGAGCGAAGCCAGTTAGCCATCGATCAAGGTAAATTTACAGAAAAGCATTTTATTCAGCCTTACAAAAGTATCTTGGAAGAATGGTCTGCCAATTTCGCCCTTTAACTTAATACAACACATTAAAATTATTTGATTATGAAGATATTATTGCCCACTTCAATTGTGGGAAGCTTACCCAAACCTGCCTGGCTTGCACCCCCTGAAAAACTATGGTCACCCTGGAAATTAGAAGGCGATCAGTTGCTTGAGGGAAAACAGGATGCCTTGCGGATTTCTTTACAGGAACAGCAATTGGCAGGAGTGGATATCATAAGTGATGGTGAGCAGACACGCCAACATTTCGTAACCACTTTTATCGAGCATTTAAGTGGTGTGGATTTTGAAAATCACAAGATCGTAAAAATTCGTGACCGTTATGATGCGAGTGTCCCTATCGTTGTCGGTGAAGTTGCCCGTCAAAAACCAGTTTTTGTTGAGGATGCTAAATTTTTGCGCAAACAGACAGATAAACCTATAAAATGGGCATTGCCTGGCCCAATGACAATGGTAGATACGCTGTATGACGACCATTACAAGAGCCGGGAAAAACTGGCTTGGGAATTTGCGAAAGTTCTCAACGAAGAAGCCAGAGAATTACAGGATGCAGGAGTTGATATTGTTCAGTTTGATGAACCTGCGTTTAATGTATTTTTTGATGAAGTAAACGATTGGGGAATGGCTGCATTAGAAAGAGCTGTTGAA
>DKLU01000315.1:0-5193 GCA_002455915.1 Chryseobacterium sp. UBA6632 | reverse complement strand
TGAAGGTTTAAAATGTGAAACTGCGGTACATATTTGCTACGGCTATGGTATCAAAGCGAATAATGACTGGAAAAAGACATTGGGTTCAGAATGGCGTCAATACGAAGAAATTTTCCCTAAAATTAAAAATTCGAATATAGATATCGTATCGTTAGAATGCCACAACTCAAATGTGCCTTTAAATTTAATTGAGCTCGTTCGCGGGAAGAAAGTAATGGTGGGCGCAATTGATGTGGCAAGTAACACGATCGAAACCCCTGAAGAAGTAGCCGATACCCTTCGTAAAACTCTTGAGTTTGTAGATGTTGAAAATCTTTACCCAAGTACCAACTGTGGGATGGCACCGTTATCCAGAAAGGTAGCAAGAGGTAAGCTTGAAGCTTTAAGTGCAGGCGCTGAAATTATACGTAAAGAGTTTGGCATTTAGTCCTACTGTATTAATTAAAGATCATATACTTTAGTGTATCCGGTGCTAATTTTTAATACAAACTTAGTTTTGTTACGTATTGATAATAATAGTACTATTAAGTTTTTGATTGAGTACACTAAAGTATATATTTAGCCAATATAAATCTCAAATGTTGAAAAAATTCAACTTAAAAATATCAACAAAATTTAATTATTTCATAATATTTATGTAACCAAAAATACTAACAGGTGACTACAGGATAGCAGAAATTCGTGATAAGTATACTTTTATAAAAACGAAAATATGAAAAATATCATGTCTTTTCAAGGCAAATTTTTCAAGCGTTTTTAATTTTTCGAAAGCATATTTTAAATAATTAATAATCACGAATCATAGAATGAAGAAATCTATAGTCACTCTAGGTATTTTGTTAAGTACCACAGGTTTTATCTTCGCACAGGAAAATCAAACTTCCGGTACAGCCAAGAGTCAGGATAGTACAAAAACCAATTCTAAAACCAAAGATATAGAAGAGGTAGTTATCGTTGCTTATGGTACACAAAAAAGAAGTGAGGTTACGGGTTCTGTGGGGAGAGTAAGTGCAGAAAGCTTTAAAAACCGTCCGATTGCGAGAGCAGATCAGGCATTAACGGGGCAGATTGCCGGTGTTAAAACCCGTGCAACAACCGGAAAACCGGGTGAGCCTTTGGAAATCCGTGTGCGTGGTACGGCTTCTATTTCCGCGAGCAATTCTCCTGTTTATGTAGTTGACGGAATGGTGGTTGATGATATGGCAAACGTTTCACCGGATGATATCCAGTCTATTGATGTACTGAAAGATGCGGCATCTACAGCGATGTACGGATCAAGAGGTTCTAACGGGGTTGTTATTATTACGACTAAAAAAGGAGCTTCGGGAAAACCATTGTTTAGCTTTTCACAATATTACGGTGTTCAGACGATCGAAAAGAAGTTAGACATCATGAACAGCGCAGAATGGATTGATTATGCTACTGAATCTATCAATAAAAGTTGGGTTGCTTTGGCACCGGGACATTCCGCATCGGATAGTTATGAAGTAAGAGCTAAATATTTTAAATTAGCTAATGCAACCGATTACAATTTAGCCAACATCGCCAATATGGTTGATCCGAGATGGGGAACCAATCAGGTGGCAAATATCGATTGGCAGGATGCATTTTACCGTCCGGCAGCTATCCAAAGTTATCAGCTATCCGTTCGTGGAGGAAATAAAAATGTAAAATATTTAGTTTCCGGATCTTATTTCGATCAGGAAGGTCTGGCGATCAATACAGGATTCAACAGATTTAATTTAAGTGCTGTTGTTGACGTAAATATTTCAGATAAATGGAAAATGGGAATCGCCCTTCGACCAAGTTATTCTCAAAGCTACGGAGCATCTGTTGACGGAAAAGATAATTTAGCCCATAAAATGCTTTCCATGGTTCCGATTGCAGAAGTTGGGGCAGGTCTTTATACCAATTTCTGGAATAATACCCGATACAGATGGGCTGGTTCTACGCAAAGCCCGATTGGTGTAATGGAAAATACTACCAACAATACCAACGAATTCAGGTTATTATCCAGCTTATACATGTCGTATGATATCTTACCTGAATTAAATTTTAAAATTTCCGGAGGAGCAACGAACAATTTTAATATCAATAATGGCTATACTCCAACTTTTGATCTTATTACCAATATTCCGGGGCAGGTAAGTATCGGAAGCCGAAGAACGATAAATTATAACAGATATTTGGGAGAGGCTTTATTAAATTATAGAAAATCGTTCGGAGATCATACGATTACTGCATTGGCAGGAACAAGTGGTGAAAATTACAGAACAACAACCCAATATAACAGAAATAAAGGGTTCCCGAATGATGATTTGAAGACCTTCAATTTCACACAATCGGCTTCAGTTCTGAATTCTGAATATACCGCTTCAGAGTGGGTACTGCTTTCTTACTTCGGTCGTGTAAACTACGATTATAAAAAGAAGTATATGCTATCTGCAAGTATTCGTAGAGATGGTTCTTCAAGATTTGGATGGGATAACCTTTGGGGAACATTCTCTGCATTTGGTGCTGGATGGAAAATTGATCAGGAGAATTTCTTAAAAGATAAAAAATGGCTGAGCAACCTTAAGCTAAGATACAGCTGGGGAGAAAACGGAAACAATTCAATAGGCGATTACCGAGCGTTCGGAACATTAACGGGAGGAAATTATTCTTTTGGTGGATCCATATCAAACGGATTAGTTCCAAACACCATTGAAAATCGTAATTTAACTTGGGAGAAAACACAGTCATCTGATTTTGGTTTTGAATTAGGTTTATTCAACAGAATAGATTTCACGGCAGATTACTATATAAAGAAAACAAATGCTTTACTTTTAAAGAAGCCTGTGGCTCTTGTTTCGGGATATCCGGATGTATGGGGGAATGTAGGTTCTGTTCAAAATAAAGGATTGGAATTAGATTTAAATACTAAAAACTTCGTAGGAACTTTTAAATGGAATACTTCAGCCAATATTGCATTTAATAATAATAAAGTTTTACAGCTAGGTAGCGATAATGCTCCTATTTATACAGGTTTCAGCAATAGTACCAATATTATACAGGTCGGTCAGGAGCTTAATTCATTTTATCTTTATGAAGCCGTCGGGGTATTATCTTCAGCAGATATTGCGAATGCAAATGTGGCTAAAACAAAAGGCGCCATCGCGGGAGATGTAAAATATCGTGATGTAAACGGAGATGGAGTGATTGATGAAAAAGACCGTCATATCATCGGAGGTCCTACACCGGATTATTATTGGGGGCTTACCAATACTTTCTCTTACAAAAACTGGGATCTTTCGATATTCTTCCAGGGACAGAAAGGAGGTTACAGCTATGCCTTGCTAGGTCGTGCAATCGATAGACCAGGGATGGGAACAACGACGAACGTCATGGGAAATTGGGCCAACAGATGGCGTTCAGATGAAAACCCGGGTGACGGAAAAACCCCAAGACTGGATGGAACAACGGGAAGTTTGCTTGATACCAGATGGCTGTATGATGCTACTTATATTCAGTTGAAAAACATAACATTAGGATATACGTTCCCGCAGGATCTTTCCAGCAAACTAAAAATTGCAAATCTTAGAATCTATGCGAGTTTAGAAAATGTGTGGAGAAAAGATCACTATTACGGTGGCTATAATCCGGAAGCTGTGCAGTCAGACGGTACCGATTACGGAGCGTACCCCAATGCAAAAGTATATATGTTGGGCTTAAACTTTAACTTCTAAAACCTTTTAACAATGAAAATTTCTTACCCTAAAAATATCAAAACCTTCGGAAAAATAGCAATCTTTGGAGCATTCCTGTCTGTGATGACAGGTTGTGAAAAAGATCTGATGCTGGAACCGGAAAATAACATTACTCAAACTTCTTTCTATACCACAGAATTACAGATCAATCAAGCATTAACGGGCGTTTATTCGTCAATGGTCAACGCGTCTTCAAGAGGTGGTTTTGATGTGAATTTCTATTTATTGGCATCGGAAGTCCGTTCCAATAACTTTACGGCACTTACCCAAAACGGGAACAGGGATTATTACGCGATCAACCGTTTTCAGGATACTTCTTCAACCGAGGAAGTAGAAGTACTTTGGGAAGATGCTTATCAAATGATTACGTATGCTAATATGATTTTAGCAAGAATTGATGCAGTTCCGTTTGCTGATAATGCAACAAAGGAGCAATATCGTTCTGAAGCACGATTTTTAAGAGCCTACGCCTATTTTGAATTGATGCGAAATTTCGGAAAAGTGCCTTTGGTTGATAAGCCTGTGACTCCGGATGAAGCGGCAACGATAAAGAGAACAGATTTGCCTGTGCTTTATGATTTTGTTACGTCAGAAATTGAAGCGTCCATCGCTGGGTTAAAAAATACCTATGATGCTAAAAATAAAGGAAGAATCACCAAATCGGCGGCTCATGCCATGCTGGGAAGAATTTATCTTACAGGATCAGGTTTTCCGCTAAACAACAGCAGTTATGTGGCCAAAGCGAAAGATCATTTGTCTACTGTTATTCAGGGGGAAGGGCAATATGTAACATTTGCACCTACCTATGCTGATTTGTTTAAAAGTGCTAACGATAATAAATATCACCTTTTTGAAATTCAGCATATCAGCGGAGGAGTGTCACAAGGTTCTTATCTTCCAAGCTATGTTTCACCAACTTTCGGAACTGCAGATCCTTTGTACAATGCACAAGGAAGTTTATACAGCGCTAATGAATTGGGAGTTTCTCAGTCTTTGATTAATAGTTATGAGCCGGGAGATTTGAGAAAGGCAGTAACACTGAAAACTCAATTCATCGCTCAAAACGGGCAGCCGGATTTTGCCAATTATTTCATTAAATTCCGTGAAGCAGGCGCTGTTTTAACCAACCGTTACGACTGGCCGGTTAATTTTCCGATTATCCGTTATGAAGATGTTCTTTTAATGTATGCTGAGATTTTAAATAATGAAGGAAGTACAACCACGGCAGTTTCTCATTTAAACAGAATTCGTCAGAGAGCAGGTTTAGCACCACTTTCAGCGTCTATATCGAGCAGCGATTTTACTACGGCACTTCGTAAAGAAAGAAGAGTAGAATTTGCAGGCGAAGGTGTTTACTGGCATGATTTGGTACGTTGGAATATCGCAGTTTCCGTGATTAATCAGGCGGCTGCAGATCTTAATTATAATTATACTATTACAACCAACG
>DKLU01000313.1 GCA_002455915.1 Chryseobacterium sp. UBA6632 | reverse complement strand
GATTTATTATCTCCACCAATTTATACCCGTCCGGAAATTTACAAAGGGTTGGAAGTTCCCAAAGTTCTTTTAAGTGGTAATTTTGGCAAAATTGAAGAATGGCGTCATGATGAAGCGGTGAGAATTACCCAAGAAAAAAGACCCGATTTACTGTAAAATTTTTCCCTTAATTTTGGTAAACGATGAAGTAATTTTGCAATTCTTAAGAATTTATTTTTAAATTGGAATGAAAGTTGTAATAATTTGATTTGTAATTAAAATATTATTGTTTTTAAATATTTTAAATGATATATTATTCTATAAAATTTAGAATTTATATTTTATTTTAAGTTTAAAACTAATGATGTAATAAACGTATAGTTAAAAATTTAAACCGTTGTATTGCGCTTTGGTTAAACGTTTTTACAGAATCGTTATGATTTGAATATAAAATAAATATGAAAATAATATAAATAAATTAATCATATTTAAAAAAAAATAATAAATTTACATCCAGAAAGTATAGTATAAATTTTAAGGAATAGAAATGCGTGTTGATGGAGCTGTTTTCTTTTTATAATGTAGAAAATTTATTTTTACCAGACCCGCCACCAAAACATAAGTTGGATCCTACAATCTCCGGATTGAGGAATTGGGACGAAAAAAGATACAAAAACAAGCTCTTCAAAATATCACACGTTTTTCAGTTGATGCAGGAGAAAAATGGTATATTGCCATTTATAATTGGTTTATCCGAAGTTTCCGGAAGGAAAGTCTTGGAAGACCTTGTGAAGTTGGAACCCTTTAATTCAAACTACGGAATTGTGCATTACAATTCTATGGACGAAAGAAAGGTAGATGTAGCAATGTTATATGACAAAAATAAAGTAGAGGTGATAGACTCAGAAACTATTACTTACTTCTTTGAAATTATAGACAAAAACACAGAAAATTACGACACAACTAGGGATGTACTTTATTCAAAAGTGAAATATAAAGGTGAGGTCATCAATGTTTTTATCGCGCATCTTCCCTCTAAGCGTGAGAAAGATATTAACAGACCAAAAAGAGCTTTTATACTCTCGGAAATTCGGGGCAGGATTTTGAGCCTTCTGAATAAAGATAAGGAACATGTGATTCTATGTGGTGATTTTAACGAAAACCCAGATGATGAAAATTTGATAAAAATTCTCTTCGACGATAGCCAAAATAAGGTGTTGGAAAACCCTTTTCTCGAGCTATTTTCTACCAGAAATTATTCTACTTTTCATTATAAATCTGGACTGTTGTTTGATCAGATTATATTATCCAAATCATTATTCAATAATGATCTTGTGATCTCTTACAAGAAAGCAGGGATTTTTAATTCTGAAAAAATAAGCAGCCGGACAGGAAATTTTAAAGGCAGACCCTTCCGAACCTATGCTGGTACACGATATTTGGGAGGCTATAGCGATCATTTTCCTGTTTTTGTAGAATTCACAAGTCTATAAAAAGTTTAAATAAAAAAACATGAATAATAAAAAAAAGTAGAAAATGAAAAATTCAAGCAACGCAAACTATCATTTAGATTCAATCGACAAAGAAATCATCTATATGTTGATGGATAACGCTAAAACTTCTTTAGCTCATATTTCGAAAAATGTTGGTATTTCAACAACTGCCGTTCACCAGAGAATAAAGAAGCTTGAACATGCCGGAGTTATCGAAAATTCAATTTCGTTTCTTAACCCTAAAAAAATTGGATACAAAGTAATTTCGTACATCGGTGTATTTTTGGATCAGCCAAGTCATTATCCGGAGGTGGTAAAATCTCTGAAAGATATTAATGAAGTGGTAGAGGCACATTACACAACTGGTAATTATACAACTTTCCTTAAAGTTCTTTGTAAGGATAATGATCACTTGATGCAAATTCTTAGCAAACTTCAAAAGCTAAAAGGTGTAACAAGAACAGAAACTTTCATATCTTTGGAGCAAGGAATTTATAGACAATTGAAAGTATAACAGATTATGAACATTGCTCAATATTTGGATTCAACCTATTTGAAAACACCTGAACAATCGGGGCTTTCAAATGAAGAAACTTTAAAAATCAACGAAAAACTTACTCAGGAAGCTATTGATAACGGAATTTTTGCCGTAATGATTCGCCCCGATTATGTTGCTGAAATCAAGAAGTATATTCAGGATAAAAATTCAAATGTTGTAATAGGTACTGTAATTGGTTTTCATGAAGGAACATATTCCATCGACGAAAAACTGGCAGAAGCCTCAAAAGCAATTTCAGACGGTGCAGACGAATTAGATTTTGTAATTAATTATAATGCTTATTTAAGTGGAAATCTTCAGCTTGTAAAAGATGAATTTGTAAAATGTACACAGCTATGTTTACACAATCATAAAGTTGCGAAATGGATTATTGAAATTGCAGCTTTAACTGATGTGCAAATTGCAGATCTTACAAAGAATATTTCTAATTGGGCAGAAGAAAATTTCTCGGAAAAAGATTTATCTGAAATCTATGTAAAATCTTCTACAGGCTTTTATCAAACTACCGGTGGAAAGCCTAACGGAGCCACGTTTGAAGGTATAAAAATTATGCTGGATAATGCCGGAAAACTTCCTGTGAAAGCTGCAGGAGGAGTAAGAACTCCTGAAGATGCAGAAAAGATGATTAATCTTGGAGTAAAGAGAATTGGTACTTCTTCGGCTTTGGCTTTGATTAAAAATGAATCAAGCGCTGAAACGTATTAAAAAATCAAACAAATCAATAAAAAAATAAAACCATCAAATTCAATTTTGATGGTTTTTTATTTTATACTTGTTGTTCAAGATATTCAGTGTAAAACTGTTGTGTTTCTATAATCAACGCGTTCATTTCTTCTAACGTGAAAACTTCAAGGAATTTTTTTCTGAATTCTTTAAAGTGAGGCACTCCACGGAAATAATTACTGTAATGTTGTCTCATTTCCACCAGTCCTAATCTTTCACCTTTCCATTCTACGCTCCATTCTGCATGTTGGCGAACAGCTAATAATCTGTCTTCAATGGTTGGAGCTGGCAAATGTTCTCCGGTTTTGAAGAAATGTTTAATTTCATTAAAAATCCAAGGATATCCAATGGCTGCACGACCGATCATGATTCCGTCGCACGCATATTTTTGTTTATATTCTAAAGCTTTTTCAGGAGAATCGATATCACCATTTCCAAAAATAGGAATTTCGATATTTGGATTTTGTTTAATTCTAGAAATATGCTCCCAATCGGCTTCTCCTTTATACATCTGAGCACGCGTTCTTGCATGAATCGTCAATGCTTTAATTCCCGTTTCCTGAAGACGTTCTGCTACTTCATCAATATTGATTGAATGAGAATCCCAGCCTAAACGAGTTTTTACGGTTACAGGAAGGCTTGTGGAACTTACCACGGCTTTTGTTAAACGAACCATAAGGTCAATATCTTTCAAAACTCCGGCTCCGGCTCCTTTGCAAACAACTTTTTTTACGGGGCATCCAAAATTAATATCTACTAAATCGGGATTTACCGTTTCCACAATTCTTGCAGACATTGCCATCGCTTCCTCATCACCACCAAAAATCTGGATACCGACAGGTCGCTCGTAATCAAAAATATCTAGTTTTTTTCGGCTTTTCATTGCATCACGAATCAAGCCTTCAGAAGAAATAAATTCTGAATACATCAAGTCTGCACCGTGCATCTTGCATAGTCTTCTGAACGGAGGATCGCTCACGTCTTCCATCGGAGCCAATAAAAGCGGAAATTCCGGCAGTTCTATATTGCCTATTTTTATCATGTTGCAAAATTACAAAATTTTAAACTTTTGAGATGATGATAATATCTATCATTGTAAATTATAATGTGAAAGCTGAATTTTTTAAGCTTTAAAAACTCGCTTTTACCTGCATACTTCCAATGTGAATCGTTCTTTCACCGGAATTTCTTCCTTCATAATTTAAATTCAATTGTAAGAAAGAATTCAGCGCCTGTTGAATGAAAACACTCCAGACCTGGTTTTTTCCAGGTTTCAATCCGTCAAGCATTTGGTTTCCGACGATACTGAAATTGTTTCCGTTGAAATTGTTGTTTATGAATGAGAAATTCCCTCTGATGGAAGTCTTCTTGCGTTCCCACTGAATAGTTCCGGTAATATCAAAAGCTTTCAATAATTCTTCTCCATCCATTCTCTGTTTTTGTCTGAAAGCGGAAGAAAGTTCAGCCTGAATAGCATCTGTAAATTTGTAAGTGGCTTTTGGTTTTGTTTCAAAATTATTTAAATGATAATCTCTTGTTGCAAATAGTTGTGATGAATTTTGAATATCATGCACAGAATTTTCCCAGTCGATCCTGAATTCTTTATTAAACCAATATCCAACATTCACAAAATGAGAAGTTTGCTCACGCTCTTCATTACTAAAATTGGCATTGATGACATTATCATTCGCAATAAAACGATAGTTACCATTCCAACCCGATTTTTCTGTCGGACTGAACTGAACTGAGGCCAAAATATTCTGATTTTTCAGAATCTGATCATCACTTTTTTCAAACGGATTTAATACTAAAACTTTATCTTTTTTATAAAAAGAGTTTTGCGAATTTAGAGAAACATTGAAATTCCAACGCTTTAAAAAGGCATTTTCAGAATTAAAAACTACGGAAGGATTCACAAATAAAGCCAACTGTAATTTATTTTTATTGGAAGGAATATATCGTACAGAATTGGTGTAAACCCTTATGTATTGTGCCAAATCTGAATATTCTGCAATTTCAAATTCATCAAGCTGCTGAACGCCGTCGCCGTTGTAATCGGTCCATTTATAAACTCCCTGTCCGTCCGTAACTTTTATATATTGAAACTCTCTTTGTGCTTCCTGCCCGTTTCCTAATTCATAGAAAGCCTGCAAACGCATCCCGTTTCTGAACAATTGTTGGTTGTAAAGAATGTTTCCAACCACGAAATCATTATTTCTTGATGCATCAACATCCTGATTCTGATAGAAAAATTTTCTATAATGAAGCAATACATTCAACGTAGTTTTTTCACTTTTTATCAACTGACTTTCCGCCATAATCCCCAAAATATTATTCATATTCTGAAGTCTGTTATCACGCACAGAGTCGTTATCACGCATATAAACTTTAGCCAATAACTTCGTTCTGGTACTGTCTCCGATTTTTTTCTGAACGAAAAGTTCTTTCCAACTGAAACTCGTAACATCCATCAATTGCGTATCGTTGTAGGTTTTCTCGTTATGCTCCATACTTCCACCTAATGCCCAGCTTCCTTTTTTACCGGTGTATTCCGTTGAAGCGCCCCCTCTGATGAACTTGGTGTCCTGAAGAGTGGCGTTGGTTCCAAGATAGGATAGATTTCCTTTGGTGAAAAATTTACCTTTAATCCATCCAAAATCCAAATCATTTTTAATCCCTTTGTAAGAATCTTTTTCATCCAGATAATTGATTCTGTAATTTAAGGTTGATTTATTATTCCATTTATTTAAAAAGCTGAAGATAAATCTGTTCTGTGTTCTTCCGCTGAATTCCTGAGCCAAGTTGAAATCTCTCGAGAACTCCACATCATTAATACGATCTAAAATATGGAATTGCTTATCTATATATTGATATTCGAAACTCGGAGTTCCTTTCCAATTGTTTTTTGTGAATGTTTTATTTCCGAAAATACGTCCGGCATATCCTAAATTCTGATCTGAATCTTTAGATGAAAATAAATTGAGATCATAATTACTTAACGAGAAATCTGCCCCAATTTTACCTTCTTTCAAAGCGACTTCCGTATTTACAGAATATACTTGCGCTTTTTGTGGAGAAGGCAGTTTTCTCACCGCTCTGTAATCTCCCTGATTGGGACCAACATATTCGAAAACTCGTCCGTTGTTGGTCGTTTGTGAGGTTTTATAATCTCCTAAATTGGCTCCGAAATAAGTGTAAGAAACTTGATAAAGCGTTTCGTTGGCATCGGTAGAGAATTCGTAATAATTGCCATTTCCACCTTGTACTAAACGATACAAAATTTTGTTTACATCATAAGGAGTAGCCACCCCTGAAGGAGCGTACATAAGATCAGGATTATTTCCCGCATCGGCAAGAATTTGTTCGTCTTCTTTGGAAAGATTTAAAGCTAATGGAGCATTTTTATTATCATTTTCCATAAACCAGTTCAATCCAACTTTGAATTTCTCTCTTTTGTGCTCAACTTTTCCGGTGAATAAATATCTTGAATAATTTCTGTTGGTATAGTTATATGAAATTGTAATAAAGTTTTGTTGGAAAATAGGTCGGAAACTGGTAAAAGTTACCTCCCCTGTATTATAATTGATGACGTAATCCTGGTTTTCGCCACGTTTCATTAAAATACCATCAATAAAAACCTGTTCAGAACCTGAAATTAAAGTAATGAACTGTTCGCCATTTTTTCCCGTCAAACGATAAGGCCCTTGATTTCCTTCAACCCCTTGAAAACGAACTCGGTGGAATTCACTTCGCGCAACACCCATCGATACATCTACAAAAGTTTTATTTTCTTTACCAAATTCTGTCTGAAACTCAAGCCCCATACTTCGTCTCTGAAACTTCGCGAAATAATTTTTAGCTTCCACCAAATCTAAATGTCCTGCTCTAAGGATCGATTTATCCTTAATATTAAGCTGCATATAAATTTTGTCGAATTCTTCAAGCGTTTGTGTGTAACCATCCGCCTGAATCGGAAGATTATGATCTGAAATACTAGCTAAAATCGTTACATCTTTCGAAAGTCGACCAGAAATCTGTAAATCCATGGAACTTTGTACCGATTGACCCTGATTATTACCAAAAGTAATCCCTCGAATAATAGAACCTTTAGAATTGAGTTCGCCTAAGAAACGTTTTTTGTCATTTTTAGCTAAAACAGCTTCGTCTACAATAATTCGGTTGCTGGTTTTAACAAAGTCTAGGGTATCTTTTGCAAAAATATCCTGTTCAAGTCTAGCTGCCAGAATACTATCTTTTTTTATTGAATCTTCCGGAAGATTAGGATTTTTCCACGTAAATACCTGAGCATTAATAAATGTAATGCTCATGAAAAATATCACGAATAATAGAATAAAATTCCGCAAGTCTTGGAAAATAATTGGTAAAAATAACTAAAAATTGTTTATAATTGAGGTTTTAGCATTATTAACAAAAATTTACATAATTTATTGCGTTGAAAATAAAAATACTTGTATTTTAGCGACCTAAATTATTAATAATTAAATTTTTTAATCATGAAAAAACTTTATTCGTTAGTTGCTACGGTAATGATTGCAGCAACATCATTTGCACAAACTACTCTTTTATCAGAAAATTTTGGAACTACTTCAACTTTGCCGACGGGTTGGGCAAGTACAAGTACAAGTAATGGATGGAATGGAAGTACAGCTTCTGCTTCAACTGGATATGCTGGATCTTCAGGTGGAGCAAATGCAGTATTTGCAGGATCAGGATCAAATGGGGTTACACATACATTAACCTACTCTAATTTATCAACAGTTGGCTATAGTAATATAAATATTATTTGGGGAGGAAGAGGAACTAATGCCTTTGCTCAGAATATTGTTTTCCAATGGAGTACTGACGGTTCTACATGGAATGATGTAACTTACACATATACTAAAAACGGTAATACGTGGGCTTTAGTAAATGGTGGTGTAGCTATTCAATTGCCTGCTCAAACAGAAAATACTTCTACTTTAAGCCTTAGATGGTCTTCTGTAACAAGTAATAATGGAAATTATAGAATTGATGATGTAAAAGTAGTTGGTACCTCTGCTTCTCTTGCAACAAATGAAATTAAAGCAAGTAAAAATTTATTTGTTAAGAATACAGTGGTAAATAATGATATTACTTTTGGTGCTAAATCTGAAGTGAAAGTTTATAATATAGCTGGACAAGTTGTAAAAACAGCTTCCGTTTCAGAAAATCAATCTCTAAATGTTTCTGATTTGAAAGAAGGAACTTACATCGTAGCTGGAACTGTAAACGGACAGTTAGTTTCAGAGAAAATTATCAAGAAATAACTTTAAGTTATTGTTAAATATAAAGCATCACTTTAAATAAGTGGTGCTTTTTGCTTATTTTTACATCAATAATTTAAAACTTTACTTATGAAAAAGATTTTTACTGTTTTAGGATTAATTTCCGCAACAGCATTTATGAATGCACAGATTGTAATCAATGAAATCTATGGAGGAGGCGGGAACTCAGGTGCCCCATATACAAATGATTTTATAGAACTTAAAAATATTGGCAATACTTCTATAACCTTAACTAATGCAACTATTCAGTATGCATCTGCGACTGGTACGTTTAATTCTTACCAGACTCTTCCTACATTTACATTAGCACCTGGGCAAACCTATTTAATACAAGAGGCTGGAGGTGCAACAGGTTCGGCATTGCCTACACCAGATTTTGCTCCAACAAATAATACTTCTTTTAGTAACGGAACGGTTTATAATAATGCATTCAACTTACAAGCAAATAACGGGAAAGTTGCATTAGCAAATTCTGTTACACAG
Organism: Chryseobacterium sp. UBA6632; assembly: GCA_002455915.1. Taxonomy (GTDB): domain Bacteria; phylum Bacteroidota; class Bacteroidia; order Flavobacteriales; family Weeksellaceae; genus Chryseobacterium. Next base: position 1,572 of record DKLU01000313.1, on the reverse strand, counting down.
GTAGTATCCCCAACAGATAGTCATGTGTTAGATTTTGTAGGTTATGGTACGGGAAATCTTTCTGAAGGTGCTCCGGCTCCCGCTCCTTCCAATACAACATCTATTGCTAGAATTTCTGGTGATACAAATAATAATTCTGTTGATTTTGTAGAAGGTGCTCCAACCCCACAAAACTCTACCATGGGTGCATTAGCTGTATCTGATGTAAACTTATCAAGAGCTTCAAACTTCGTAAAAAATACTTTCGTTAAAACAAGCGAAATCACTTTCGGATCTGATGTAAAAGATGTTAAAATTTACAATATGTTCGGACAAATTGTAAAGTCTGCATCTGTAAAAGCAGGAGCTTCTGTAAATGTTGCTGATCTAGCAAAAGGAAACTATATTGTTACAGGTACTGTAAACAATCAACCAGTTTCTCAGAAAATCTTGAAAGACTAATTTTAATTAGAATTTTAAAATATTTGAACAGCTTTTCTTTTAGAGAAGCTGTTTTTTTATTGTCAAAAGAAATTTTTTAGAACTAATTAATACCAACCCCTTCTCGCCGCATTAATGATAGAACCTAAATTCAGTATCAGTGTATATCGAATACGTCTTCCGTAATCTTTAAATGCGGGTTCAAAACCTAACGAAGACTGAATTGGGAAGTATACTTCAAGAAAATCAGGGATTACACGTACTTTTATACCGCTGTCCCAAATGAATTTTGTTGGCTGATTTTTATTTTTATACATTCCGGCATCGGCATACACATGGAAAATTTTCCAAATGCTTGAATCTACATTAAACGAAGTGATCCAGTGATTAACACTTCCCGGAATAAAAGATTTAAACCCTCCATCTGCCAAAATATATTGTTGAGATAAAATTCCTCCCGTTGCACTTTGTCCAAGCAAATTATAAGAAAAAGAATAATCCGAAACTCTGGAAATTCCGTAATTGAAAGTGTTATTTCGGGTTTCATTTCTGGCAAAATATCCGGCAAATAACCTTAGACTCAGCTTTTGCTTTGGAGCAAATTCCCATCGATAGAATCCTTCAGCTGTAATTTTGTTGAAATCTTCCATTCCCTGAGTGCTTATGCTTAAGCTTTTTTCGTGGATCATCTGATTATCAGTATATCCATAACCTAAACTCCAAAGATTGTACTTATCATAATCTTTTCTGGCAATCATCAGTTGATTCAAATCTCTTTCCAAATAATTGTATGAAAAAGCAATTCCGCGACTTACCGTACTTCTTGGATTTTTTCTAAAATTTAAAGCCGTAAAAAACGAAGCTTTTCGGTAAGCAAGATCATAATCATAATGAAAATACGATCCCGAAACTCCAAAAGTCAAACTTCTGATAATGCTTTCAGCTGGTAAAATAGAGTAGGAGACAGCTCCCGAACCTGTCAGTTTCCCCGTTCCTGAACTGTACATTGGCGTGAATGAGTACAAGAACTTCTGATCAAATAACGATTGATTTTTAAAATTCAAACCAAAAAGAAATTTATCGTATGCATTATTAAAACGAACTCTCGGACTGATATAAATTTCATTGAATTCAGGATTCGGAATATCTTTT
>DKLU01000314.1 GCA_002455915.1 Chryseobacterium sp. UBA6632 | reverse complement strand
GCTCTTCCGATCTCGGCTGGCGAAGCCAGCCGCCGAAACCCCTAATCAAAAATAGCGAGTGCGGAAAGCGAGAAAAAGCTCCAAAAAATATTATTTCAGTTTTTTAATTGGTTGAATTTTTTTTAGAGATCCTTTAATTTTACCACAGAATTTTTCTGAAAATCTTCCGTCAGATGAAAAGCTTTTCCAAGTTTTTGTGATGCATTTACAAAACTGATGAATGTACACAGTTCCACAATCTCTTTTTCGGAAAAATATTCTTTCAAGAGGCTAAAATGACCATCTAAAATAGAGTGATGATCTTTACAGAAGAGTTCTGCGAAACTTATAGCGACAGATATTTTAATTTCAGATTCATTAAAATCTGGTCGCCCGCTTTTTACCATGCAATATTCACAACCGGCTTCAAACGCCATAGCACGACGGATCTGTTCCAGTAAATTTTTGTTAAGCGACGAATTTTGCCAAAGTGTTTCTTCGAGATCACACCATTTCGTTAGAATTTCAGTATTGTGACCGATGATTTTTTCGAAAGGAGTATTTCCCTTTTTTGATAAACTAATTCTTGTCATTTCTTTTAATTTTATATTTCAAAAATCGAATTAATTATTATGCTGAAGAAACGGATTTTGTCTTACATTTGATTTATTAAACTTGATTTAATCTTATTTTAAACATTTTTCAATGAAAATCGTTTTAGATGCTTTTGATTACCGAATTTTAGAAATTTTAAATGATAATTCCAGGCTTAGTTACGCTGAAATTGGTCGCATGATTTCCCTTTCACAGTCTGCCACTAAAGAACGTGTGCAAAACCTTATTGATATTGGAGTGATTCGGAAATTTTCTGTGGATATTGATTATTCTAAATTAGGATATAATTTGTGTGTGATTATCAATATTAAATTTAAAAATGATGAATTCCGAAAATTTATAGATCATCTTTCGCTTTTTCCGGAAGTGATAAGATGTAAAAGAATAACTGGCGAATATTGTTTAACAGCACAATGTATTTTAAAAGATAGCAGTCATCTGGAAAATATAATTGATCGTTTGATTGAGTACGGTATTCCCACTACTTCGATACAGCTTTCTGAAATACAAACTGGAAACTTTTTTAAGAATTCTAAAAAATCTAATGCTTTATTTGGGGATTGATCCTAAAAATTTTCACGCTAAATATATTAAAAAACAAAAAATCCATCTCAATGAGATGGATTTAAGTGGTTTCTCCAGGAATCGAACCAGGGACACATGGATTTTCAATCCATTGCTCTACCAACTGAGCTAAGAAACCTTTTGGTTTGTACTTCGTTTTGAAGTGGTGCAAAAGTAATAATAAATATTGACTCTCGCAAATTTTATTTTAAAACTTTTTTGAAGAAGAAACCACCTTTTGATGGGTGGTTTCTTTAGTGGTTTCTCCAGGAATCGAACCAGGGACACATGGATTTTCAATCCATTGCTCTACCAACTGAGCTAAGAAACCATTCTGTTACTTCGTTGTTTTAAAGTGATGCAAAAGTAGTAAGTTTTGATATATGAAGCAAGTATTAGCAGTACTTTTTTTAACAAAACTTAAAACTTATTGGTTTTCAGGTGAATTATTTTCCTGTTCCTTTCTTATCTGCTCGCTCATTTCCTCCAATACAGGCTTAATCGTGCTTTCCGGAAGGTCACTAATTCTAATATACATCAGCCCATCAATGGCATCATTGAAGTTCGGGTCTACATTAAATGCAATTACTTTCGCATTTTGTTTGATGTATTTTTTAATCAAGACAGGTAATCTCAACTCCGGTTCAAGGTCATCAATAATTTTATCTAATTTATTTAAATCAGATTCCATTTCATCAAAGAAAAGATTTTTATCTCTGTCGCGAAGTTTTACTTTATATTCATTTCTCGGCGTGATGTATTGAGCCACCGCAGAATCATAATAATTCGAACGCATAAACTCAATCATCAGAGACTTTGAAAATTCAGAGAACTTATTTGAGATACTTACACCTCCCATTAAAAATTTGTGATCAGGATTTCTCAAGCAAACATGTACAATCCCTCTCCATAAAAGGAAAAGCGGAAGCGGTTTCTGCTGATATTCCTGACAGATATAAGCGCGACCCATTTCAATTACTTTTTTGAAGAAAGGGTGGATATCCTGTTCAAATTCAAACAAAGAACTTGTGTAGAAGCCTTTAATTCCAAATTTTTTCATGACTTCTTTACCTAACGCCATTCTATAAGCTCCAACAAGCTTTTCTGCAGCATTATCCCAAAGGAAAAGATGGTGGTAATGTTTATCATATTCATCCAAATCAAACGGAAGATTGCTTCCTTCACCAACCGCTCGGAAAGTTAACTCTCTCTGACGGCCGATTTCCCGCATTACAGACGGAATTTCTTCATAAGCTGTAAAGTACACCTCGTAGTTTCCGTTGCTGAAAAACATCTTATCAGTTCCTCTCAGTTTATTGATATCTTTAATAATATCTTCTTTCGGAGTTTCGTCGATGATATTCTGAACAATATTTTCTTCTTTTAGTAAAGGAAATTTTACCGATAAATTCTGAAGATTAATGCTTTGAGCAAGTGATTTCCTTTTTTCATAGTAAGATTTCATCATATAAACCTTACGTTTCAGAAATTCGCCCAATTCTTCAACGGTTTCCATATCATCCATCGCTTTTACGGTAATAGGTCGCCCGATTCTTATACGAATTGGCTTTTCCCTATTATTCATCATTTCTGCCGGAAGCATCAATGTCTGTAAATTAGGATGAAGTTTGGCGATCTGATAAAACAGTCGACTATTTTTTGCATGAAAATACATAGGAACCACCGGAACTTTAGCCATTCTGATAAGCTTTAAGGCCGGTTTTTCCCATTCTTTATCTAAAATTTCTCCGTAAGGATTATTTTTATTTGAAACTTCTCCAGCCGGGAAAATACCTACGCATCCTCCGTTCTGAAGATGTTTCAGCGTTTCGCGCATGCCAGAAGAGCTGCTGTACGCTTCTTTTCTGCCTTCAAAAGGATTTACAGAAATTACGTACGGTTCCATCGGTTTGATTTTTTCCAAAAGGAAATTACCCATTACCTTGAAATCCGGACGAACTTCTGAAAGAACTTTGCACATCAAAATCCCGTCAATAGCTCCCAAAGGATGATTACAAACCAGAATAAACGGTCCGGTTTTAGGGATTTTTGCCAAATCTTCTTCAAAAGCGATATAGCTTAAGTTTCTCTCTCTCACAAATGAGTCGAAAAAGTCTTTACCTTCCTTATCTTTTAGTTTGTCGTATAGTTTGTTGACTTCGTTTATTTTAGCAACGCTCATAATAGCAGATGCTACAGGATTCTTAAGGAAACCTATTTTATTCAAGCCCGAAGCTCTGATAAGATCATTTTTCGAAATTAAACTCATATGTGTTTAGTCGCAATTAATTTTACTGTGTTACCATTTGAAGAGTATTCTTGGCAATTTGCTCCAACAATACGTTCTTTTCCTGATAAAATTTGTCAATGTTCTCCATTTTCGCATTTCTTACCGTAAATAAAGATACATTTTTTACAACTTCTGTTTTAAATACTTTTTGCAAATCTTCATTAAGCTCATCCACTGTTTCATATTTGTCTTCCAAACATAAAGCTAATGAAATTGCTGAATTCTGCATCAAAGAAACTTTAATTTTATATTTAGATAAATATCCGAAAATTAAACTCATATGATCTTCCGCGATGAAAGAAAAGTCTCTCGTAGAGATTTTTAATAAGGTTTGATTTTCTTTTAAAATATAAGATTCTTCATTTTGATTGTGGTCAGAAGCACCCACTTTTGTTCCTTCTTTCGTAGGTTCTACGAAAGATTTTACATAAAAAGGAATATTTTTTTGCTGAAGCGGCTGCAAGGTTTTCGGGTGAATGACACTTGCTCCGTAATACGCCATTTCAATAGCTTCTTCATAAGAAATATTCGAAAGAAGCGTTACATCTTTGAATTTTCTCGGGTCACCTGTCATCACTCCGGGAACGTCTTTCCAGATTGTCATGGCTTCTGCGTTTAAGCAATATGCAAAAATTGCCGCAGAATAATCCGAACCCTCTCTTCCTAAAGTTACTGTGAAATTGTTATCATCAGAACCAATGAAACCCTGCGTAACATAGCAGATTTCTGAATTTAAAGTAGAAATAAATTCTTCTGTTTTTGCCCAGTTTACAGTTCCTTCTCTGTAAGAATTGTCTGTTTTTACGTAATCTCTTGCATCCAGCCATTGATTAGTAAACTGAATTTCATTCAGATATTCGCTTACAATTTTTGTAGAAATCATTTCTCCGCAACTTACCACCTGATCGTAAACAAAACTGTAATTTGGAGATTTATTTCTTCTTAAAAAAGAATCAATATCATCAAAAAATAGATTGATTTCTGCAAAAACGGCATGATTTTCAGGAAATAAACCTTCCGCAATCTCAATATGTTTTCGTTTTATCTTTTCAATTTCAGTTTGGTAGTTATCTTTCTTGAAATAAAGTTCAACCACTTTTTCCAATTCATTAGTCGTTTTGCCCATTGCCGAAATTACCAACAAACATTTAGCAAACCCTTGGCTTTTCAAAACCATGGATACATTTTTTACACTATCGGCATCTTTTACCGATGCTCCACCAAACTTGAAAATTTTCATTAAATTGTTAATAATAAAATTGTTAGATAAAATTTACATGAGTTTTTTACGGGCATCAAAATTATAAATTTACATCGAGATATGAAATAGCCTAGTATCGCGATAGGCTTAAGATTTTATTAAAATCAATGTTTACCTCCATTTTATGGGGATTGATTCAAAGTATTGGGAGTTTATTTGGAGTTAATATTTTAATTGAATGATGGTTTTGTGCTTGTATTGTGTTGAAAAACAGAAAGTAAATTCTTTTGTGAATAATTTTTTCTAAATGTGAATAATTTTACGAAATTTGGAGAAATCGTAAAAAGAAAAATATGTCAGATCAGCCATTGCAAACGTTAGGAGAATTTCTCATCGAAAAACAGGAAGATTTTCAGTATTCCACAGGTGAATTTTCCCGTCTTCTAAGTGCAATAAGATTAGCTTCAAAAGTAGTAAACAGGGAAGTAAACAAAGCCGGAATTGTAGATATTTCGGGTGCTGCAGGAAATCAGAATATTCAGGGTGAAGAGCAGCAAAAATTAGATGTAATTGCTAACGAAATTTTTATCACGGCGCTTTCTCAAAGAGAAGTGGTATGCGGAATTGCTTCTGAGGAAAATGATGATTTTATTGACATAAAATGCGGTGAAAACGGTCATTTAAGTAAATATGTTGTACTTATTGATCCGCTTGACGGGTCTTCGAATATTGATGTGAATGTTTCGGTAGGAACTATTTTCTCGATTTACAGAAGAGTGACCGAGCCCGGAACTCCGGTTCAGCTGGAAGATTTCTTACAAAAAGGAATTAATCAGATTGCAGCGGGATATGTGGTTTACGGTTCATCAACGATGATCGTTTATACCACAGGAAATGGCGTGAACGGATTTACGCTTGATCCGTCTTTGGGAACATACTATCTTTCTCACCCGAATATGCAGTTTCCGAAAACTGGTAAAATTTATTCTATCAACGAAGGAAATTATATTAAATTCCCTCAGGGCGTTAAAAATTACCTTAAATATTGCCAGATGGAGGAAGGCGACAGACCTTATACTTCAAGATATATTGGTTCGTTAGTGGCTGATTTTCATAGAAATATGCTGAAAGGCGGAATTTATATTTATCCATCTTATTCACAAGCTCCAAACGGTAAATTGAGATTATTATATGAATGTAATCCAATGGCTTTCTTAGCTGAACAGGCGGGTGGAAAAGCAACAGACGGTTTCAGAAGAATTCTGGAGATTGAACCGACAGAGCTTCATCAAAGAATACCGTTTTTCTGTGGAAGCATCAATATGGTTGAAAAGGCAGAGGAATTTATGCGAATTGATAGTGTAAAATAAATGAAAGCGGAATATTTTAGATATTTATTACAATTTAAACGCCCGAGTGGAACATCTCGCGGCGTTTTGCATGAAAAAGAAACCTTTATTCTTGAAATTTCGAAAGATGGAAAAAAAGGAGTAGGAGAGTGCGCGGTTTTCAGAGGATTAAGCTTTGATGATCGACCGGATTATGAAGAAAAGCTACAATGGCTTTGTGAAAATATTCAACAAGATGCTGAATTCTTAAAGGAAGAATTAAAGAATTTTCCATCTATCTGGTTTGGATATGAACAAGCTGTTTTGAATTTAAAGTATGGTAAACATCTTTATTTCCCAAGCGAATTTACTGAAGGAAATACTCCGATTGTGATCAACGGTTTGATCTGGATGGGCGATGTTCATTATATGGAAGAACAGATTCAGGATAAACTGAAAAATGGTTTTCATTGTATTAAATTAAAAATTGGAGTCGACTGGAAATCTGAACATGAAGTTCTTCAAAAATTAAGACAGAAGTTTTCAAAAGAATTGTTGGAGCTTCGAGTTGACGCAAACGGAGGTTTTACCAAAGAGGAAGCGAAAGTTGTTTTACAGCAATTGGCAGATTTAGATATTCACTCTATCGAGCAGCCGATAAAAGCTGGAAACTGGAATGATATGGCAGAATTATGTGCTGAAACGCCAACGCCGATTGCTTTGGATGAAGAATTAATAGGAATTACAGATTTTGACGAAAAGAAAAAATTGTTGGAAGCAATAAAACCTCAATATATTATTTTAAAACCATCTTTAGTAGGAGGTTTTTCTGGTTCCGATGAATGGATTTCTCTTGCTGAAGAACAAAATATAGGTTGGTGGATTACTTCTGCGCTAGAAAGCAATATTGGCTTGAATGCTATCGCTCAGTACACTTTTACTAAGCATAGTAAAATGCCTCAAGGTCTTGGAACAGGAGGTTTATTTACGAACAACTTTGAAAGTTATCTGGATTTGAAAGGAGAAAATTTGTTTTTTAAAGGTTCAATGTAGTTTTAGGATCGAATAATTTTTGTGTGTTTTTGATTTTAAATTCAGTTTAAATCACATCTTTAATGAAAATGGCTTTCTTTATATATTCTAAAATATAAGAAACCTTTTTTTTAATCTTCTTCATAATAAAATTTTTAGCATTTTGTCAGTCGAGTGAAAATTGGCAATCATTATGCCATTGTTTAGTGAATTTTTAACTTTAACATACCGTTCATTTCTTAAGGTTTAAATTAAAATAGCCTTAAGAAATAATTGTGAAAATATTTTCGTTATTAACAATTCTATTCGTAATAAGATTCCTATCCACACCATATAAATTCTGAAAAATATCATTCTGAACCTGCGAGCTGGAGAGGTATCCCCAATGATTTCCGATCTCAAATTTAAAAGAGTCCAGAATATCATTTTCAATAAAAGTACAATCGATAATCGAAACAATATCTTTAAACGGTTCAATATTACTTGGGCCGTTTTTACCTAATCTTGGGGTGAGAATATTCTTTGTAAACTGTGAAATTCCGAGAATTGCATCTTTTCTGTTTAAATAAATAGAAACTCTGTTGGCCAACAAAGGAAGCTTGTTGAATGAATCTTCTGAGTCTTCAAAAACTTTATACGTAACATCGGCATTCAATAATAAAACCTGATCGATTACTCTCAAGATATTTTCCTTTTTCAAGCTATACAGCATACTTTGAAGCACCCGATTTCCCATCGAATGCGCCATAATGTGAATTCTCTGGTTACAAGGCATTAAATCACGATTCGAAAAAATATCCTTTAAAAACTGAGTATAGAAGTAAAATAATCTCATCAGCGATGTCCCGGAATTGATACTCGATGCTTTATCATCAAAATACGTCATGGGAACGATGCTGCTTGAAGCCGGCCAGCTTACAAATAAAATATGTTCAATAGGCGATTCAGGATTATCAATAAAAATTTTCTTTAGATCGAGAATCGCTTTTAATTCATCATCAAAATCATATGCGTACCCATGAATAAATATCAAAACATCGCTTCTGTTTTTGGTAGAAGACATATTTTTGTATAATTCATAGAACATTCTCTGGCTTCCTCCGAGATTATCTGCCGTCAGTTTAGACTTTCTAATACCTTTTTCGTTTAATAAAACATCCAACACTTCTTCATAACCTTGTTTTTCAGGTTCGGAAAAAAGTTGGTAATCTAAAATATTTCGATTGGTATAATCTTTCTTTTTTATGGCTGAGGCAGTGGGTTCTTTATAGTTTTCAAAATCACATTTTGCTATTCTGAAATTGGGAATAGAATATTCGTCATTGGAAAAAGAATCTGTTTTTTCTCCTTTATGACGGATGATTTTTCGATTGCTTAAAATATAAACAGCCATTATTAGTTTTAATTTGAGTAACGGTTTTTAGCCTTACTAATTTAAATAAAAATATTGAACGAATATCATTTATCGACCTAAATTATCACTTTCGTAAACCCTTAAAATTTCTTAAATTTGCAAATTGTCGTAGTACACGGCATTTTAAAGCGAAATTTAATGGAAGAAGAAAAAAAATCACTCAATTTTATTGAGCAAATTATCGAAGATGATTTGGCAAACGGTCTGAAAAAAGATCAGATCCGTTTCCGTTTTCCGCCTGAACCAAACGGTTATCTGCATGTAGGTCATACGAAAGCGATCTGCATCAACTTCGGTTTGGGTGAAAAATACAATGCTCCCGTAAACCTTCGTTTCGACGATACGAATCCTGAGAAAGAAGAGCAGGAATTTGTAGATTCTATCATGAAAGACGTTGAATGGTTAGGTTTCAAATGGGATAAAGTTTTGTACGCCTCCGATTACTTCCAGCAGCTTTACGATTGGGCAGTTCAGTTAATTAAAGAAGGGAAAGCTTATGTAGATGAGCAGCCGTCTGAAGTGGTGACTGAGCAAAGAAAAAATCCTGCAGAACCGGGAATTGAATCTCCATACAGAAACCGTCCTGTTGAAGAATCTTTAGATTTATTTGAAAGGATGAAAAACGGTGAGTTTGAAAGTGGTACCATGTCTCTTCGTGCAAAAATCGACATGGTTTCGCCAAATATGAATATGCGTGATCCTGTTATGTACAGAATTTTGAATAAACCGCACCACAGAACAGGTACAGCTTGGAAAATTTATCCGATGTATGACTGGGCGCATGGTGAGTCTGATTATATTGAGCAGGTTTCGCATTCTTTATGTTCTTTGGAATTTGAAAACCACAGACCGCTTTATGATTGGTATTTGGATCAGGTTTATGATGAAACTAAAGTAAGAAACAAGCAAAGAGAATTTGCGAGAATGAATGTTTCTTACATGATTACTTCCAAAAGAAAACTGCAAAGGCTAATTGCTGAAAATGTAGTGGATGGTTGGGATGATCCGAGAATGCCTACGATTTCCGGGATGAGAAGAAAAGGTTTTACACCAACTTCTATCAGGAATTTTATTGAGAAAGTTGGTGTTGCGAAAAGAGAAAACTTAATTGAAATCCAATTATTAGAATTCTGCGTTCGTGAAGACCTGAATAAAGTGGCAAAACGTGTCATGACAGTTGTTGATCCTATTAAATTAGTCATTGAAAACTACCCTGAAGGACAGGAAGAATGGCTGGAAACTGAAAATAATCCTGAACAGGAAAATGCAGGAACCAGAGAAATTCCGTTCTCAAGAGAATTATATATTGAGCGTGAAGACTTTAAGGAAGAAGCTAATAATAAGTTCTTTAGACTAAAGTTGGGTGGCGAAGTTCGTTTAAAATCTGCTTATATCATTAAAGGTGAAAGAGTAGAGAAGGACGAAAACGGAGAAATCACGACTATTTACGCGACTTATGATGAAAAATCTAAGTCAGGAAGTGGAACTGAAGAAAGTTTAAGAAAAGTAAAAGGTACGATTCACTGGGTGTCTGCGAAGCATGCAATTCCTGTGGAAGTAAGAAATTACGATAAATTATTCACTGTAGAACAGCCTGATGCTGAGAAAGATGTGGATTTCTTAAACTTTATCAATCCAGAGTCTGTGACGACAATTCAGGGATTTGCTGAACCTAGCTTAAAAGATGTGGCAGTTGGAGAACCTCTTCAATTCCAGAGAATTGGCTATTTCACGAAGGATCAGGATTCGTCGGATACAAATTTTGTGTTCAATAGAACTGTGACGTTAAAAGACTCTTATAAGCCGGAGTAAAAATTATTTATATAAAATAAATGAAACAGGGCTTAATTTTTTTAAGTCCTGTTTTTTTGCCTTGCTAGGAACAAAGTGGCGAGGCAATCTCAAATCAATATCTGTTAACCATGAAGTTTGTCATTCCGTAGGAATCTAAACTTATTTTGTAGAGATAATTTTTAAAATATTTGCTTGGATTTCTATGGAATGACAAATATTGAGAATTCCAGTAATTATCAAATCAAAAAGAGTCCCGAAGGGACGATT
>DKLU01000020.1:2452-3094 GCA_002455915.1 Chryseobacterium sp. UBA6632 | reverse complement strand
CCAAAGCTGATTTACGAGCTCTAGTTCCAGCAGCTTTGTTTCCTTTTTCTGCTTGTTGGTTTGCTTCAGTTGCGAATGCTTCAAATTCCGCGTTGATTTTTTCAATTAGTTCTTTCATTATTTTTAAAATTTAGGCTGCAAATATAGGTTTTATGGTGATTCCAGCCAACTTTGACAGAAAAAGTTTTATCAGTTTAATTTAAATTTAACAGCATTCTAAAAATTACCTCTAATTTTTTAATGAAAAAGTTAAAATTTAGATAGAATTCTTTTAAAATGCTTACTGATAAAGCGCTTTTCTATTTTTATGAATGTCTTTAAAAATTTCACAAATAAGCGTTTTTATTAAGGATAATTATTTTTACCATAAAGTCCACAAAATTTTCATTTATTACGAACTGTTTTTTAATATTCATAAGGATATCTATTCAACAAAGACCACACGATCAATCATTTAATTTGAAATTACAAAAACATCTATTTATTATATTAATCACAATTTATTTTCCAAATAATAATCTTTCTCTATATTTGATTTTTATAATTATATACAATGAGCGATCAGCTGGAAACCATAAGTGATTATTACAAGAAAGTAAAAGATGGAAAAGTCACCATTTTTGAAACCGACGATTTTGTTGC
>DKLU01000020.1:0-2217 GCA_002455915.1 Chryseobacterium sp. UBA6632 | reverse complement strand
AAACCGACGATTTTGTTGCCGGAACTTCTCATTTCAATATCACGATGAGGAAATACTGCAGCTCCCGAAGCCCTTACAGCAGACGGGATTATTATCGCGTGAGTCTCATCATCGGCAAAGGGAAATTTCAATATGGTAATCAAACGATTACGATTGAAAGTCCGTCATTATTCTTCCCTTCACTGAATATTCCTTACAGCTGGGAATGTGAAGATGTGATTCAGGAAGGCTACACCTGCCTTTTTAACCAGGAATTTTTCAGTGGTAATTCTGAACTCCAGTTTTTTAAGAAAACATCGCTTTTTAAAGAATGGAGCTCCCCTCTTGTTGTCCTTACCGAAGAACAGACGGAATTAGCTACGCTTTATTTTGACCAGATTTATAGGATTAATAATTCATCTTATCCTTTTCGCTGCAACAGTATTAAAAGTAATCTCGTTTCTGTTCTGCATTTGGCATTGGAAAACCGCATGGAAGATATCAGCATGAATAATCTACCCGCTAATGTGCGTTTGTACAGAATGTTTGACGAACTTTTAAACAAACAATTCCCTTTGGATTCACCCACTTATCCTCTTGAACTGAAAACGGCTTCAGATTTTGCAGATCATCTGCATGTGCACGTCAATCATTTAAACTCTTCGGTAAAGTCGGTTACTAATCTTACTACAACGCAGATTATCAAAGAAAGAATTCTCGAGGAATCTAAAAATCTTTTAAAATACACCAATTGGGATATTGCTGAAGTGGGCTATACTTTAGGCTTTGAACAACCTTCTCATTTTAATAATTTCTTTAAAAAACATACAGACCATTCGCCATTGCAGTTCAAAAAAACATTAATTATTTGATTTTTGTAATTTTTACTTTGTCTTTTAAAATTCATTTTTCTGAACCTTGATGTAATTTTGTATCATTAAAATGAAAAGAAAATGTTGAAAGAAGCATCATTACAACGTATCAAGCTAATAACCATTATGGCATTTGTGTCTATTCCTCTTTCTGGATTTGTTACAGACATCTATTTGCCGTCGTTTCCTGCTATGGCGAAAGAATTAGCGGTTTCAGAAAAAGATATTCAGATTACGCTCACCTCGTATTTATTAAGTTACGGAATTACACAACTGTTCATCGGCAGTATTCTTGATAGCATCGGGCGTTATCGACCGAAATTGGCAGCATTGTTTCTGTTGATTATAAGCAGTCTTCTTATAACGCAGACCAACAGTATTTTACTGATATCATTGATGCGTATTTTACAGGGAGTTGCGGTTTCAGTTTTGGTAGTTTCCACACGAGCTATTTTTGTCGATCTCTACGATCCAGACAGAGCAAAACATTTTCTGAGCTATTTTACAATAACTTGGTCTTGCGGTCCTATTCTCGCCCCGTTTTTAGGTGGTTATTTGGAAAAACTATTCAATTGGCAGTCGAATTTTCATTTTTTGGCAATCTATGCCGGAATTTTATTTTTATTCGAATGGTTTTTCAGTGGCGAAAGCCTTCCTCAGAAAAAGAAATTCAGCCTTTCTGAAAATTTAAAGCTCTATAAAATGATGCTGAAAAGTAGAATATTTATCCTCGAAATTATGATTTTAGGATTAAGCTATTCTGTTGTCATGGTATTCAATATCACAGGACCTTTTATTATTGAGAATACTTTTCACTTTAATTCTGTAGTTATAGGATACTGTACGTTAATTCTTGGATTTTCATGGATGATTGGCGGCTTAATCGGCAAAAAAAGACTTTCGTTACCAGATGACAAACGCGCCTTGAAACCTGTTGTTCTTCAGATTATATTGATTATTTTAATGCTTATTACGAGTTATTTTTCCGAAAGCTTATTTATTATGATTCCTTTTGCTTTTGTCATTCATATTTGTTCAGGAATTTTATTTACTTCGTTTTTTACCACAAGTATGCTTCACTTTCCTAAACATGCAGCAACAGCCGGTGGACTGATGGGCGGATTGGTCTACGTAATTACTTCGGCAACCAGCTTTATTATTTCTGCCACAGGATCTGTCACCCATCAGAAAGATCTTTCGTGGAGGTATTTCATTATCGGAATTATATTATTTGCAGTTATTATCATATTCAACCAAACCATTAAAAAAACGAAAACAGAGCATTAGTCTCTGTTTTTTTATTATTTTTTTGAAGCTTTTTCGTGCTTTCCGCACTCGCTATTTTTTTGGTTTCGGCGGGGGCAGC
>DKLU01000019.1 GCA_002455915.1 Chryseobacterium sp. UBA6632 | reverse complement strand
ATTTATGATAATACTTTAAATTATTTTGACATTGGCTTCCCAAGCCCCGTGGGAACAGACGGCTTCAGTACGTATGATTATAATTTAACCGATACCATCAGCGTTCATGGCGAAAGAGCCTACAGAATTAGATATCAGCCAAAAAGAACAGAGGTTTTGGCTTTTCAGGGCTATCTTTATATCGATACAGACAGCTATGCCGTATTGGGAGCAACTTTAAAATCTACTCAAAAGATTAATGTTAATTTCATCAACAGTATTTCTACCGAGTTGGAATATGACAATCCTGATGATGAAACTTTCTTACCTAAAAAATTCGTTACCGCAATTGAGTTAACGCCTTTTGCCAAGAAAAAAACGTCCAAAAGCATTATTGCAAGGCGGTCTGTAGATTATTACGAATATGATTTTAATAAACCTTTAGATAATAAAGTTTTCGTTCGAAGAGAAGAAGAATATGATGATAAGTTTGTAGATAAAGACGATGCCTACTGGGCAAAAGCCAGACCCGATTCTTTATCTAAAACCGAGCAAGGAGTGTATGAAATGCTTGACAAGCTAAAACAGACGCCAAAATTCAACCGAATTGTAAAGCTTTACGAAACATTAGGCTCAAGATATTACAATATTACCAAAGGCATCGACATCGGTCCTATTTTCTCTGTTTACGGCTTTAATGAAGTGGAAGGCAGCAGAATAAGACTGGGTGCAAGAACATATTTTACTCAAAACGATCCATGGAGGGTTCAGTTTTATGGAGCGTACGGATTTAGAGATCAGCAGTTTAAATATGGCGTGGAAGGAAAATACATGTTCAATAGACTCAACAGATTCATGATTGGAGTAGGAAGCAGAAGAGATATTTTACAGCTCGGAACGCAGCTTACAGATGACGACGGAATTATGTCTAGATCATTTGCCTCTTCTACCGTTTTTGCGAGAGGAGACAACGCTTCTTTAAGCTCGGTAAATTCAACCAATGTATTTGCTTCTATTGAGCCTTGGAAAAACTTCCAAGTAAGAGTAGACGGAACCATGCAAAGTATTAAATCAGCCAACCCAGGCGGTTTCAACCTGATGTATTACAGAAACGGTGAATTAAGACAAACGGTGAACGATTCTCATGTTACTTTCAGCTTAATCGCAAGACCGGGCGCGAAATTCTCCCAAACCGGAGTCGACAGATACGAACACGGAACTTTGGCTCCGACTATTGTTTTAAAATATACGAGAGGTATTGAAGGTTTATTCAATGCTGATTTCAATTATAATAAATTACAGTTTTTATTCTACAAGCCAGTTTTGGTGGGAAGTTTAGGAAAATTGATGATTAACTTTGAAGCAGGAAAAAATTTCGATACCGTACCATTAGCAATACAAAATGTAATTCCCGGAAATCAATCTTATGGTTTGGTTCCCAATACTTTTTCACAGCTTAATTATTACGAATTTGTAGCGGACACGTACACCACGCTACATCTTGAACATCATTTTAATGGAAAGATTTTATCCTACATTCCATTAATTAAAAAATTGAAATTCAGAGAAGTAGCTTTCATCAGAGGCGCTTACGGAACATTAAGCGAGGGCGCAAGAGCCATCAATGTGGATGGATTAAGATATTCTGCACCAAGCGATCATGTATATTTTGAATATGGTTTCGGAATAGAAAACATCGGGATCGGAAATCTTAGAATTTTCCGCGTCGATTTCAACTGGCGAGGAAATTATCTCGACAGACCAGATATTTCAAAATTTGGCGTAAAAGCCGGCTTCCAAGTTGGGTTTTAAAATATAAATCTCCTTCAGATTGAAGGAGATTTTTTTATTTTCAGTAGAGAGATTAAGATTCTACAGGATAACCTTTACAGCTATTGCAGTGCGCCACAATATACACCACATTACAAGAAGGTCTTTCGCCTTCAGGAAGTTTACAGTAAATATCACAAGGCAAACAATCTTTTACCGGAAGAGCACCTCCCATTACATTTTAAAGTTCTTCTCTTTTAAATTTCTTTACATTTTTCATATGAATTAATTTTTAATTGGATATTCTATAAATGTAAGAATATTTTTCATCGGAGAAACAAAAAAAAATCCTCAACAAAAATGCTGAGGATTTTAATTTTTATGAAACGCTTAAATTATGCGTTTGCTTCTACAGATACAAAAGATCTGTTGTTTGCTTTCTTTCTGAAAACTACTTTACCGTCTACTAGAGCAAACAAAGTGTGATCTTTACCGATTCCCACGTTTTCACCTGGGTGGTGCTGAGTACCTCTTTGTCTAACAATAATATTTCCAGCAATAGCTTCCTGACCACCGAAAATCTTCACACCTAATCTTTTAGAGTGAGATTCTCTACCGTTTTTGGAACTACCAACTCCTTTCTTATGTGCCATTTTATTCTAAGGTTTTTTGGTTTAAATTATTCTGCGCTTTCAGCGTCAGCTTTTTTAGTTGTCTTTTTAGCAGGTTTTTCTGCTTTTTTAGCTCCATCAAATCCTGTAATACCAGTAATTTGAATTTGAGTTAAAGATTGTCTGTGACCATTTTTTACTTGGTAACCTTTTCTTCTTTTCTTTTTGAAAACGATTACTTTATCAGCTTTTACGTGGTCTAGGATCTCTGCTTCTACAGTGATTCCGCTTACAGCTGGGGCGCCTACAGTGATTGCACCGTTTACAGTAAGAAGTACTTTATCGAAAGATACTTTACCTCCTTTGTCTCCTGCTAAACGGTTTACAAACAACTTCTGGTCTTGCTCAACTTTGTATTGAAGCCCTGCTATTTCTACAATTGCAAACATTGTTTATAAATTTTTAGTTATTTCGAGGTGCAAATATAAGAATTAAATTCTAATTTGCTTACAATCAAACGCATTATTTTTTAAATAAAATTTTTCTTTATGTCTCGAATAATTTTTCACTATAAAGTGATGAGACTT
>DKLU01000018.1 GCA_002455915.1 Chryseobacterium sp. UBA6632 | reverse complement strand
AGATAGTAATTTTTGATGATTTGATTGTCGGGTCTTGCCAATAAAGAATCTGCTTCCAGAATTTTTTCAACCGTTTTTTTCGTCAGTTTAATAATACCAGCATCCTGCACCAAATCTAGCCTTTTAAAATCAACAACGCCACTTTGTTGAGTTCCCAAAATATCTCCGGGACCGCGCAATTGCATATCGACCTCAGAAATTTTAAAACCGTCGTTTGTATCAACCATGGTTTTAATACGTGTTCTGCTGTCGCTGGATAGTTTGTCAGAAGTCATCAGAATACAGTAGCTTTGCTCCGCACCACGACCCACACGACCTCGAAGCTGATGTAGCTGTGATAACCCAAATCTTTCCGAACTTTCGATCACCATTACGGAAGCGTTGGGTACGTTTACACCGACTTCAATTACCGTTGTAGCGACCATGATTTCTGCTTTTCCGGAAGCGAAATAATTCATCGCTTCATCTTTTTCCGCAGGTTTCATTTTCCCGTGAAGCATCGTCGTATTATACTTCGAAAAATTATCCATAATATTTTCCAGCCCTTCCATTAAATTTTTATAATCTAAAGTTTCGGACTCGTCAATTAATGGATAAACAAAGTAAATTTGCCTGCCTTTCTGTATTTCTTCACGACAGAAATCGTAAACATACGCTCTGTCTTTTTCTCTTCTATGAGCGGTAATAATAGGTTTTCTGCCGATCGGAAGTTCATCGATTACAGAAACATCCAAGTCAGAATAGAAGCTCATCGCTAAAGTCCTAGGAATTGGCGTTGCCGTCATCACCAAAATATGTGGCGGAATTTTATTTTTTGCCCAAAGTTTAGCGCGCTGTGCAACACCAAATCTGTGTTGCTCATCGATAATTGCTAAACCCAGATTTTTGAATTTCACTTTATCTTCTAAAACAGCGTGTGTTCCTACCAACATAGAAAGTTCACCATTTTCTAATTCTTGGTGAATAATTTTCCGTTCTGAAGTTTTGGTTGAACCTGTCAATAAACGGATATTAATTCTGGTTCCCACTAATAACTCTTTAATCCCGTTGTAATGTTGCTGCGCCAAAATTTCAGTCGGAGCCATCAGACAACTTTGGAAGCCATTATCCATCGCAATCAGCATGGTTAGTAGAGCTACCATTGTTTTTCCTGAACCTACATCGCCTTGTAAAAGTCGATTCATCTGGATCGGCTTTTTCATATCTAGACGAATTTCTTTTAATACTCTTTTTTGAGCTCCTGTTAATTCAAAGGGAAGATGATTTTCATAAAAATTATTGAAATAATCTCCAACAATCGGAAACGGATTTCCATGAGATTGTGTTTTATGATGAAGTTTTTTCAAAGCATATCCCAACTGAAAAAAGAATGATTCTTCAAACTTTAATCGATAATCGGCTTTTTCATAGTGCTCCAAATCTTTTGGAAAATGTATGTTGAGAAATGTATGCTGTCTTGATAAAAATTTAAAATGTTTTATCATGTACTCAGGCATATTTTCTTCAATCAAACTAGGAATTTCCTTACAAACATTTCTTAAAATATTCTGGAAAAACCTTTGATTTAAACCTCTTTTAGTCAGTTTTTCAGAACTTGGATAAATAGGTTTTAGACGAACATCATTTTCCTTTTTTTCTTCAACTTCAATTTCCGGATGCGGCATTGAATATTGATTATTGAAAACATTGATCTTTCCGAAAATATAAAGCTCTTTATTGATCGGGATTTGTTCCTTCAGCCATTTTGAATACTGAAACCAAACCAAATCCATCGAACCGGTTTCATCATTAAATTTAGCGGCAAGTCTTTTCGTTTTACCCGTCTGAATTTCCTGAATATTGGTGATTTTTCCCTTCAACTGAATTTCAAGACTACTTTCCTGAAGATTGAATACTTTATGAATTTTACTCTTATCCAAATAACGAAGAGGGTAGAAGTTCAGAAGATCTTCTACATTCGAAATGCCCAAAACATTTTTGATAAGTTTGGCTTTTTCAGGACCTATGCCTTTAACGTATTCTATGGAGGTTTCTAAATTCATTGAAAAGAGCCACGAATTTCGGGAAAAAATAGAAATTAAAAAAGACTTTCAAAGCTGAAAGTCTTTATATGTTTAATCTTTTATTTTAGATTTGAATTTTTTCTGATAATCTTCCCATTGTTCACGACTCCGGATTTTTTTATATAAATCTTTGGAAATCAGTTCTAAATAAGGTTCAAGTTCTTTCGCAGACAACTCACCTTGCAAAATCGTGATCGGATCTCCTTTTTCATCCAAAAAAACAGTACTTGGAACGGCTGCAACATTCATATACTGCGTAAACTCGTGTAGAGAATTTCTTCCTTTTTTTTGTTCCGTATTTGGGTTAGAAAAAGTTCTATCGAAGATTTCAATTGATTTTTTTTCTTCTGCATTAAATTTTACAGGATAATAATTTTGATTTAAAATATCAGCAATTACTTGGTGACCGTATGTTTTTTTATCCATGATCTTACACGGTCCGCACCAGTCTGCATAAAAATCGATCAATATTTTTTTTGGATTTTCTTTCTGAGCTTTTAAAGCCTCTTCAATGGTCATCCATTTTACCTGCGCAAAGCTAAAGCTTAAACAGAAAAGGAATATTATGCTTATAATTTTCTTCATAATTTGATATTTAAGTAAAAATAAGCATAATTTGCTTTATTTCTATTTTACCTCCTGCATTAATTTTTTCACGAACGGAGATATCAAAATTAATACCACTCCGGCAATTACCGCGTATAATCCCAATTGTTTATATCCATCGGTATAAGTGATGAGAGCATCATAGTTGGTAGAGCCTTCTTTTGCTGTGGCTAAACCTGCTCCGATGATTCCAGCAACGTATTGTCCGTATGCTGATGCTAGAAACCACATTCCCATCATCATTCCCTGAAGATTTTTCGTTGAAAGCTTTGTCATGATGGACAAACCGATAGGAGAGAGGCATAATTCCCCTAAAGTAATCACTAATAATGCAATGGTAAAGAAATTTAATGAAGTGATTCCCTGAAGGTCTGCAAAGAGTCTTGTTGCAAATAAAATATAATAACCTAATCCAAGGAAAATAAATCCTAAACCAAACTTGATGATGGTATTGGGTTCAATTTTTCTTTTATTTAACCAAATCCATAGTAAACCAATTAATGGAGCTAAGAAGATGATAAAGAATGCTCCTCCGGAATTATTTACACCGTTTGGATCTAATCCAAGAAGATCTTTATTTAAATTTTTAGCGGCAAAAATACTTAATGAACCTCCACTTTGCTCATAAATTCCCCAGAATAGAATTGAGAATAAGATGAAAACTAAAGCTGCCCACAATTTCTTACGTTCTGCCGGCGTTACTTTTGTCATTTCGTAGAATAAATAGATTAATGTTAATGGCCCGATCGTCCACATAAAATAATCTGTATATTCTGTTTTAGCAACCATCGTCATGATAATGGGAACGAAAATTAATGATAAAACATAAACTCCATATTCTTGCCATTTTGGGATTGGAGCAGATTGTACTTCATTTTTTGGATGTCCTGGCTGGAGACCAATTGAACCTAAACTTCTTTGTGTGAAAACAAAATTAATCAAACTTACAACCATTACAACAGCGGCAAACCCAAATGCCAAATGCCATCTCAATTCTTCCGGAATTTGGTTGGCAAGAAGTTCTCCTTTTCCGATGGCAATACATAAATATCCTCCAAGTAGAGCTCCAAGGTTAATTCCGGCATAGAAAAGTGAAAAACCTGCATCTGCTCTGGAATCATTTGGTTTGTAAAGCTGACCAACCATTGATGAAATATTTGGCTTGAAAAAACCTGTTCCTACTACGGTAAATGCAATTCCTAAAAAGAAATTATGATGTGGATCAGCCGCTAGAATCAAACTTCCGGCAATCATCAGAATTCCGCCCCAAAAAAGAGATTTTCTGAATCCTAAGATTTTATCTGCGAAAAGCCCACCCACAAAGGTAAAAGCGTACACAAATGCCTGTGTAGCTCCATATTGAAGATTGGCTTCTTTTTCATGGAAATCGAGTTGAGAGATCATGAAGAAAACCAGCATTCCGCGCATTCCGTAGAAACAAAAACGTTCCCACATTTCAGAGAAAAACAGGCTCCAGATTTGTTTTGGGTATTTTCCTTTGAAATTTTGTATTTCATCTAAAGTTAAGCTCATAATGTATATGATTAAGTTTTAATAAAGGTTGTTCTATCGAATTAATGAATTGTTGGCACAATGTGTCAAGTATTGTATTTAGATAAAGAACATACGAAAATAAAAAAAACCTCCGACTTAGCAGAGGTTTTCATTGTATTTTATTGATGCGGATTAGTTTACACCGTGCATCATTTTCTTTAAAATTGGTGAAATTAATGCCAAAATTACAGCAGCAATACCACAAAGAACTACGAATACCATGAAGAATTCGAATAAGTTATGAATTTCAACACCTGCAAAAGTTGGGTTTGCTAAAGGCAATTGTGCTTTTTCGAAAGCAGCAACCTGATCAGCAGTTAAAGTCACTTTTTTATCTAAAACATCCTGAAGGCTAACTCCGATTTTTTGAGCAGCTTCGAATTTATCACCTGTTGCAGGCAGGATAGATCCTAATGTTCCAGCTAGTGCGTATCCAGCAGCGTTAGCAATAAAGAATACACCATATAATAATGAAGCAAATCTTTTTGGAGCTAATTTTCCTACCAATGATAATCCGATTGGAGATAAGCAAAGCTCACCACAAGTTTGGATGAAATATAGTAAGATTAACCATTTAACAGCTAAAAGTCCGTGGCTTCCTAAATCTTTAACATTGTGTGCAATAATGAAATATGAAACAGCAATTAAAGCTAATCCCATTGCTTGTTTGAAAGGAGATACAGGCTCTTTGCTTTTTGCTCTCAATTTATCCCAAAGGATACTAAAAGGTACTGCTAATGCAACAACGAAGATTCCGTTGAAGATTTGTACCATTGAAGGCGGCATATTCCATCCAAAGAAATGTCTGTCGGTTTGGTTATCTGCGATGAACGTTAAAGATGAACCTGCCTGTTCAAATGCAGCCCAGAAGAAGATTACGAAGAATGAAACAATATAAATTACCCAGATTCTGTCTCTTTCGATTTTAGTTAAAGAAGAATCAGACATAATTAAATATGCCAATGCAATACCACTCGCGTAAACCAATGAATAGATTACGTTTTGCCCTAAAGAAAAGTGAAATAATGATCCTAAAACAGCAAAAATAACCACAGCAATTCCTACAGAAGCTGTAGAGAATTTCGCAGTTTGAGCTTCTCCTTCTTCGAAGTCTTCAGAAGTATTATTTTTTGGTAAACCTCCGATTGGTCTTCCCGTCGGTGTTACAACATATTTATTTTTAAGGAATAAGAACGTAAGCGTACCTACCAACATTGCGATAGATGCTGCTAAGAATCCCCATTTGAAAGCGTGGATATCTCTGATTCCGTCTGCTGATTTTACATCTCCGATGATTGGGCAAATCAATTGACCAAGGAATGCTCCAAGATTGATCCCCATGTAGAAAATAGTAAATGCAGAATCTAGTTTAGATTTTTCTTGTTTTGGATAAAGACTTCCCACCATTGACGAAATGTTTGGCTTGAAGAATCCGTTACCAAAAATAATAACACCTAAGGCAGCCCACATAATCGTTGTAGCTGTTCCTAAGCTTGATCCGAACGTACTTGCACTAATAAATAGTAAGAATTGCCCGATAGCCATTAAAGTACCCCCAACAAGGATACAATATCTGTTTCCTAAAAATCTGTCAGCAATGAAACCTCCTAACATTGGAGTAAGATAACAAAGCGCCAAGAAACCACCATATACAATTGAAGCATCTGCCTCCTTCATCAAAAGCGAGTTTACCATAAATAGGGTAAGCAATGCTCTCATCCCATAAAAGTTGAAACGCTCCCACATTTCTGTTCCGAAAAGTACCCATAATCCTTTAGGATGCCTGGAGTTGCTCTTCTCTACAAATTCATCCGGTTTCGGACTTAATGCTTCAGTATTATCCATTTTTATTGTTAATTTTTGTTAAGACTGACAAATATAGTTTTTTTTGTGTTTTCGGCAAGGTTTTAATTTTATAATTAAATAAAAAAGCTGCAGAATGATTCTACAGCT
>DKLU01000464.1:505-8311 GCA_002455915.1 Chryseobacterium sp. UBA6632 | reverse complement strand
TTTGACGCAAAGTTTTAATTCAAAATAAAACATAGTCGAGTGAGCAAAGAAGAATCAACAAGTTGATTTGATGAAGTTTTATTTTTACGCTTCGCAAAGCAAATTTTATTTGCCTTTGCCTTCTAAAATAATACGAGATATGAAACATAATCTTCGCGTTAAAAAAATATTATTCTTTAGAAATGAGAATAATAAGCATTTCTAACTTCGATATTAATTACACTATATTGAGTAAAATGAAATCTAAATTATTTCAGCAAAACGGCAATAATTGCTAAAATAGCAGGAAGCGCCTGAACAAAAAATATCTTTTTAGTGGCAGAAATAGCACCATAAATTCCGGCAACGGCAACGCAACCTAAGAAGAATAGGGCAATATTGGTTTGCCATTTCGGATCTTCAATGAAGAAAGACCAGATCAATCCGGCGGACAAAAAGCCATTATAAATCCCCTGATTAGCAGCCAAACCTTTAGTCGGTTTGAACATTTCCGCAGGTAAAGCTGCTTTGAAAACTTCTTTCCCTTTGGTTTCCCACGCAAACATTTCCATCCAGAGAATATAAAGATGTTCGATGGCTACAACGGCGATAAGAATTTTGGCTACAATTTCCATGATGTACTGTTTTGTCATTGTAAAACTAAAAAAATAAAGTTAAGTTTGGTTACACAATTGTCAAAAATAATGGAATCTTTCAAAGCGCATCTGGACAAGTTTATTACGATCAATGATGAAGAGTTTGCTTCAATTCTAACTTTTTTCCGAGTGGTAGAAGTTAAAAAGAAACATAATTTTATGATAGATGGCGAAATTTGTAAATCTATGTATTTTGTTGTGAAAGGTTGCCTGAGAAAGTTTTTTGTCAATGAAAAAGGAACTGAGCAAACTACGGAATTTGCCATCGAAAATTGGTGGATCACCGATACTTTTGCGTATGAAAGGCAATTTAAATCTGATTTTTGCATTCAGGCAGTTGAAAAATCTATTGTTTTGGAGATTGATTTGTCAACTCAGGAAGAATTGTTGCGAAAACATCCTGTGATGGAACGATATTTCAGAATGATTTACCAAAGGGCTTATGCAGCTTCAGAAAGACGTATCCGTTATTTGTATGAAATGACGAGAGAAGAGTTGTACGTACATTTCAGTACACTGTATCCGTGGTTTATTCAACGCATTCCTCAATATTTAATTGCTTCTTTTTTAGGATTTACTCCGGAATATTTAAGTGAAATCAGAGCAAAATTACGTTCTTAAACCAGTTTAAGATTTTTACGATTTATAATTCAGAACTTTGTCATGTAATTAAAAGCCAGTATCATGACAGACAAAAAGGTTCTATTTCCACAATTATTTTTAAGACTTGCCATCTCTGTAACGATGCTTTCTGCAGTTGCTGACCGATTCGGATTTTGGGGCAAAAATTCTGCCTGGGGAAACTGGGAGAATTTTGAAAAATATACAAAACAATTAACTTTTTTTCTTCCTGAAAGTTTAGGAACTGTTTCAGCGTATGTCGCCACTTTTCTGGAAATTATTATCCCGTTGATGTTGATTTTAGGATTTAAAACTAAAACTGCAGCTTACGGTGCCGGATTTTTATTACTCATTTTCGCTTTATCGATGACGATGGCATTAGGAGCGAAAGCGCCTTTAGATTATTCGGTTTGGGTGGGAAGTGCAGGAGCATTTTTATTGGCGAGTCAGGAAAAATATTCTTTTTCTTTAGATGATAGATCATAGACTGATAGATAATAGATCGTAACAAATTAACTAAAAATATAAAATATTATGAGCGCAAGATTTGATATGGCGGCTATTGATAAAGCTGCATATAAAGCTATGTTTGGATTGGAAGGTTACCTTCAGACGACTTCATTAAACCATACTCAGAAAGAATTAATTAAGATCAGAGCGTCGCAAATCAACGGATGTGCTTTTTGTCTGGATATGCACACGAAAGATGCGATAAAATATGGTGAAACGCCACAGAGAATTTACCTTTTGAACGCGTGGAGAGAGGCTTTGGAGCTGTATACTGAAGAAGAACAGGTTTTATTGGCGATGACAGAAGAAATCACTTTGATCAGCCAAAAAGGATTAACAGAAGAAACTTTTCAAAAAGCAAAACAATTGTTTGATGAAAGCCAAATCGCCCAAATCATCATGGCTATTATCACGATTAATTCATGGAACAGAATTGCAATAAGCACTCATATGCCGATTGCAAAATAATCCTTCTATTTATTTTAAAGTTATTAACGAAAACGCTTCTCAACATTGAGAAGCGTTTTACATAATGTCATGATGATGACAAATTTTAAAAATATTAAAGTTGTGCTAACTCTGTCGTAATAAAATTCAGCTCTTCCTGAGATAAGTCGAAATACATTGCTGTGGCATTTTCAATGGCCTGTTGAGCCTTTCTTGCTCCTGCTAAAACCACTGTGATGGCTGGTTGTAGAGTTGTCCAGCGTAAAACTAACTGAGACAGAGTTGCTCCTTTTTCCTGAGCAATCGGTTCTATTTTGTCTAAGAAATTTTTTACTTTATTCAAATCAAACTGCGAAAAATATCCGTTTCTGTGATCGTCTTCTTTTAGTTTATTGTCTTTAAAATATTTTCCTGTCAACAATCCTCTTTCCATCGGGCTGTACACGATAATTCCGGAATTGTTTTCCAAAGAATAAGGAACCAAATCATTTTCAATTGAACGGTTCAGCATACTATATGGAACTTGATTACTCGCCAATTTCAATGTTTTATTCGCTTCTTCCATTTGTTCAACAGAATAATTGCTCACACCCGCGGTTCTGATTTTTCCTTGTTGAATCAGCAATTCCAAAGCTTCCATCGTTTCACTGATTGGAGTTGTTGCATCTGGCCAGTGCAATTGTAAAAGATCGATATAATCTGTCCCTAATCTTTTTAAACTTTCCTCAACTTCTTTTATAATATTCTCTTTTGAAGCAAATTTATAAATAGGAATTTTTTTACCATTTTCCTCTGCATCGAAGAAAAATTCTCCTTTTCCGTTATTGCTTCCGTCCCAAACCAATCCGAATTTAGTAAGCAACTGTATTTTTGAACGATCTTTTCCTTTAATGGCTTCCCCGATCATCTCTTCACTTAATCCGAAACCATAAAAAGGTGCAGTATCAATTGAAGTTACGCCATTATCCAAAGAAGCATGGATTGAGTTGATGGAATCTTGTTTTTCATTTCCGCTCCACATATTTCCACCGATGGCAAACGCTCCGTGTGTAATCACTGAAAGTTCAAGATCAGTGTTTCCTAATTTTCTATATTCCATTTTGTTTTTGTCTTGTTTTGATTAAAAATTTTAATTTTAAAAATATTCTCAATCTTGTCATTCTGACGAAGGATGAATCTAAGTTTTTTAGAGATTCTTCACTCCACTTCGTTCCGTTCAGAATGACAAATGTGATTGTTTATAATGATTGAAAATTTTACTTATTCAATTCTTTTAAAATAGCTTCCCCAACACTTTTTGCCGATTGAGGATTTTGTCCTGTAATCACTCGCTGATCAATCACCACATGATTCTGCCAAAGCCCTGATTTTTCAAATTTTGCGCCTCTTTCTTTTAATTTATCTTCCAAAAGAAAAGGGACGACATTCGTTAATTTTACTTCAGATTCTTCTTCATTGGTAAAAGCGTTGATTTTTTTACCATCAACGAGATACTTACCGTTGTTCAATTTGATATTCACTAAACCGGCGGGACCGTGACAAACTCCGGCTACAATTCCTCCGTTTTCGTAAATTTTTGAAGCAATCGCCGACAATTCTGTGTTGTCTGCAAAATCCCACATTGCGCCATGACCTCCTGCATAAAATATGGTAGAATAGTTATTTGGATTAACTTCTGATGGTTTCAAAGAATGATCTATTTTGTTTTTATATTCTTTATTTTCCCAGAATTCTTTATTGACAGGATCTTTCAAATCGAATCCGTCAACTGGAGGAGTTCCTCCTTTCGGACTTACAAAATCGATTTCGTAACCTGCTTTGTGAAGAACTTCCCAAGGATGCGAAACCTCGCCAAGATAATATCCTGTTTCTTCGTCTGTATCACCTTTTTTGTCATGACTTGTCACAACGAATAAGATTTTCTTTTTTACATTTTTAGATTTTTTGGCTTGTGCCTGAGCAAATCCGATGGTAAAGATGGCTAATAATATAAATGCTAATTTTTTCATGATTTTGAATGTTTATATTTTACCGCAAAAGAATCAAAAGATTTTAATTTGGTTTAAGAATTTCAAAAGCAAATAAAGCTTGAAACTTAAGTTTTGCAAACTTTTGCAATTTTGTTTTCAATCAGTTCTTTTATGCCTTTTGCGGTAAAAATTAAATAATTTCTGTTAAATAAATCTGAGGTTTTTCCTGTAACTTTTCATCAACCAAAGCTACAAAAGCTTGAATATAAGGTTGTTGATTGTGTTGCTCCAAGCCTTCTTTATTTTTCCAGATTTCATAAAAAACAAATTGGTTTTTGTCTTCAATTCCTTGGTGAAGCGTATATAATTCGTTAGCTTCTTCTTTTACGGTTTCTTTTACCATATTTTGAAGAACCTCTAAAACTTCGTTTCTGTGCTCTTCTTTTGCCTTAATTATAGCTGTTAAATAAATTTTCATTAGGCTAATTGTGGTTTTAATTCTTTTTCAAAAACGGTAGTAAGATGTTCTCTGTAAAGCTTCATATCACGTGCAATATTCGCATTTTTCTCTACATCATGAAAGTGAAAGCTTTCCATTTTTTCTAAAGAAACAAAGGCATTCATTCTGTGGAAGCCAAATAGAGGTCCGTTATCTACACTTGTCTCATTGAAGAATTCTCCGGGAAGCGTGAAAGCAGTTTCAGGAGCGTTCCAGCTTGTTGTCAACATATATTTTCTTCCGTTCAGCATTCCTCCGGTTCCGTAATTAATGGTAGGATTATCTGCTTTTCTCCCGTCGCTCATATAAATTCCTTTTGCATGACCTGCCGTGAAAACTTCATCGATATATTTTTTCAAACCATTCGGTAACTGAAACCACCAGATTGGTGTGTGGTAAATGATATAATCTGCCCAAACAAACTTTTGAACCTCTTCATATTTGTCATAGTTTTCGCTTACGTTCGTAATTTTAACTTCTACATTTCCAAAGCTTTTTAAAACTTCTAATGTATTTTCTGCAATTGTCTGATTATATTTTCCTCCGGAATGTCCGAAGTTTTGTCCACCGTTGATGATTAATACTTTTTTCATTGTTGTATGATTGTTTAAATTTTATGATGCAAAGTTAGGTTGGTGTATTGTATAATAAAAATAATATGAATTATACTTAAGTATTATAAAAATGATAGGTTGCTTGGTTTGGAAGATGGAAGATGGAAGTTTGATTGGGCTGAAATTTTAATTGTTATGACTTTCAACTCCGAGCTTCCATCTTCTCGCCAGTATTAATTCTCCGTTTCATGTTCAAAAATCATACTTCCTTTTAAACTGAATAATTTTCTGTCACTTAAATTTGTTATTAAAATTGAAGAATAAATGATACAGATTGCGGTTTTTAGCGATGTGCACGGAAATCTTCCTGCATTGGAAGTGGTGTTGAATGATATTGAAGAAAGAGGAATACAGCAGAAGTTCTGTTTGGGTGATCTTGTGGATTTTGCACCTTGGGGAAATGAAGTGATTGAAAAAATAAGGAGCCTAAATATTCCTTGTATTATGGGAAATCATGATGAGAGAATAGCTTTTGACATTCCTGTAATTCCTTTGAGTAAACATTCTGAAGAGGAAACGGCTGCAAGGTTTTTAGCAATCGACCATTCTAAAAAATACATTACTCAGGAGAATAAAAACTATTTATCTGAATTACCTTTTCATTTAAAGTTAAATTATAAAGTAGGTAAAAAGCATTGGAATATTCAGTTGGTGCATTCCAGTCTGGAAAGTAATGATACGTATTTGTATGAAAATGAACACGATGAGATTTTTCAAAATATGTTGGAAGACTCTCAGTCTGATGCTATTTTGATGGGGCATACCCACATGTCTTTTGCAAAATATTTTGATGGAAAATGGGCAATAAATTGTGGTTCTGTCGGGCGTTCGCGAGAAGAAAATCGATTGGCTTCGTATGTTATTTTGACTTTAGATGAAGAAAAAATTACTCCCGAAATCATT
The DNA here is from genome assembly GCA_002455915.1 of Chryseobacterium sp. UBA6632. Classification (GTDB taxonomy): domain Bacteria; phylum Bacteroidota; class Bacteroidia; order Flavobacteriales; family Weeksellaceae; genus Chryseobacterium. The sequence continues at coordinate 2,112 of DKLU01000464.1, read as the reverse complement.
CAGTTAGATTATCCGCTTGAAGAAGTTGCTCTTGAAATCGAGAAAAGTGAGATTCCCAATTATTATGCTTCGTTTTTGAGAAATGAAAAATTATCAGTAATCTGATTATTTTGTAATTTTGTATCAGAAAAGTGATAGTGAATTGTGAGTAGTCAATTCGCTTTGTTTGACAATTTATTTAAAACTTCACAATTCACTGCGGAGCAATTTTACAATTCACAACTTTATAAGATTATGGTAAATCTAGAATGGTATAGAACCTTTAAAGCAATTTATAAAACCGGAACATTGACGGGAGCGGCGGATTCTCTATTTATTTCGCAACCAGGAGTGAGTTTACATTTGAGCTCTTTGGAAGCATATGTCGGTTATAAATTATTCGACAGAACGGGAAGAAAAATGATTCCGACGGAAAGAGGAAAAGTCTTGTTCAACGCGATTTCAGAACCGCTGACGAAATTGGAAGATGTTGAAAAAAACTTTCAAAAATCTACCGAAAAACATACGCCGACGATAAGTGTGGGAATGTGTTTTGAGACTTTTCAGACGACTTTAGAACAGTATGTTTCAACTTTGCCTTTTAATCTGATTATCAGTTTCGGAGAATATCCTGAAATGTTGGATCAACTGGATAAAGGGATTTTAGATTTAATTATTACACCCAAAAAAGGAACTTCTCCTAATATTTTACATGAAGCATTTTCTTCAGAACAGATTATTTTAGTCGGAGGAAAAAATGTAGATACAGAAAGTTTCAATGAGGTCGTTGCCACAAAAGGTTTGGAACACGTCGAGGAATGGCTGAAACAGGAAAAATGGTACGGAACGACCGGAGATATGGAACATCTTTTTCAGTTTTGGATTCTGAATTTTGGGCATAAGCCGAATTTCCGACCGAATTATATTGTTCCTAACTTAAACTCAATTGTTCGTTGTCTGAAAGGAGGCACGGGATTGGCTGTTGTTCCTGATTTTTTATGCAAAGATGCGATTGAAAACGGAGAAGTCAAACTAATTTGGGAGGGTGAAAAAAAACTAGAAAATACGTTGTATTTTGGATGCAGAAAAAAAACAAATTATGCAGAAGAAATCGATCATATTAAAGGTTTGTTCAGAAAAATGATGAGTAAAGAAGAAAGTTTGATCGCTTAAAATTTTGTAGGATTTGTCATTCTGGAAGAAGCAAAGCAGATTGAAGAATCTCTAATTTATGTTGAGATTCTTCCTTCGTCAGAATGACAAACATTATGGTAAAATTCATTTACAAACTCATATGAATAATTGCATAATCCTTACCCGAACCATCTTTCTCAGATCTTCCAACTTGCTTAAATCCTAGTTTTTCATAAAAACCGATGGCTTGTGGGTTTTGTTCGTTCACATCTACTTTTATTAAGCCGGTTTTTTCTTTCATAAATTGATATAATGCTTTGCCTAAACCTTTTCCACGCAAATCATTATGAATGAAAAGCATTTCTAAATTTCCTTTAGAAACAGATGCGAAACCTTGTGGCTTTTCATTTTCGATAATTACATAGACTTCAAGATTGGGCAAATAATCTCTTGGAATCGCTTCTTTAAAATAATTAAAATCTTCTTCGGCAAGA
>DKLU01000464.1:0-389 GCA_002455915.1 Chryseobacterium sp. UBA6632 | reverse complement strand
ATCTTCTTCGGCAAGAAAATGGTGAGTTGCTTTCACGGCAGATTCCCAGATTTCCATAATTCTTGTATAGTCTTCGGATGTTGCAATCCTTATTGAATGTGACATTGGATTAAAATTTTTACAAAAATAGTTTTTTTAGGCAAAAATTAAAATTCAAGTAAAATTGGTAACCGAAAATTTCAAAATTTTATCGCAAATTTGTTTATATTCAAATAAAATTAAACTAAATATTATGCAACAAAAAACATATCCGGGGCAACCTGTGATTACATTAAATAACGGAGTTGATATTCCGGCTTTAGGTTTCGGAGTTTGGCAGATGGAAGATTTGCAGCAGTGTGAAAATGCTGTTATCAAGGCAATTGAAACGGGTTACAGAATGATCGACA
>DKLU01000151.1 GCA_002455915.1 Chryseobacterium sp. UBA6632 | reverse complement strand
GTATTCCGCGAGATGAGGAAACTTTAGCAATCAAAAAAACGGTGGATAATGCCCATGCCCAAAAAAAGGCAATCCGTTTCTACGGCGCTCCGGATTTTACCAATGCATGGATTAATCTAATAGATCTGGGGGTAGATTATATCAATACCGATCATATTCCTGATCTGAAAAAATTCTTAACAACCCTTCCGAAAAATTTTTATAAGAATACAAAAAACTACGAAACGTATTCGCCCACCTACCAGACAGACGGAGTGGTTAAGAAAGTAAAAAATGTCATTGTTCTGATTCCGGACGGTACTTCTTTACCTCAATATTATGCTGCTTTTACGGCTAATAAAGGGAAACTGAATGTCTTTAATATGAAAGCCACCGGATTGTCGAAAACCAATTCTTCCAACGCGTATATTACCGATTCGGCACCCGGATCTACGGCTTTTTCGACAGGAGTAAAAACAAAAAATACTTTTGTAGGCGTTGACGGATCCGGAAAAGCTTTAGCACAGATTCCTGATATTATTGCTGAAAAAGGAATGGTTTCAGGATTGATTTCCACCGGAGATATCACGGATGCGACTCCTGCTGATTTTTATGCCCATTCGGATAACAGAAACAGTTCGGAAACTATTTTAAAAGATTTTATCAGTTCTAAAACAAAGATTCTGATCGGTGGTCCGACAAGCGGTCTGAACTCAGAAAATGCTCAGAAAATAAAAGATGCTAAAATTGATTTCTATAAAGATTTGAAATCCGTGAATAAAATCGGAAACCGAACATTGGTGATCGATCCATTGGCTTCAAAAAGAATTACGGACGGAAGAGGAAACTGGCTTTCAGATGCTTTTGATCTTACATTAAACAATCTGAAAGATAATAAAAACGGTTTTTTCATGATGATCGAGGCTTCTCAAACCGATGGCGGCGGTCACAGCAATAATCTGGGACAACTGGTGACCGAATTATTGGATTTCGATCATGTGGTCGGAAAAGCGATGAAATTTGCTGACGATAATAAAGAAACTTTGGTAGTTGTCGTTGGCGATCACGAAACGGGTGGATTAACGCTTCTTGACGGTAGTCTGCAGGACGGTTGGGTATTCGGAAACTTCAGTACCAATGATCATACTTCTATTCCTTCGAGTGTTTTTGCGTATGGTCCGAATTCAAAAGAGTTTACTGGATTATTTGAAAATACGGACATCTTCAATAAAATAATGAAGGCATACGGAATTCAGAAATAATAAATATTGAATTTTAAGACTTTTTATTGCTTGTTCTAAATTTTCTTAATCAAAATAAACTTTGTTTATTCTTTTTTTAACATTAAGATTTTAAGGTCTTTAAGCTGAATAAGATTAAGAAATCCATAAATTGATTTTTATTAAGGTCTTTAAGAAAATAATCTTAACTTCTTAATGTTAAAAAGAAATTTAAATAGGTTATAAAATTTCAGTGCTTTTCGTAGTTAAATCAAATAAAAAAATGTAGTCCTTATTAATAAAGACTACATTTTTTTATTCTGTTTAATTGTAAAAGTTACAAACCTCCCGTATCTTCTATTTCTACTAATCCAATATCTGGAAGATCACAAAGACAACCTTTTATTGATTTGTAAATTCCTGAAATTTTGATTTCTTTACCTTTCGGATCAGAAATTGTGATTCCGGTTGAATAGGATGAATCTTCCGCAGAATACGATTTGTACAACTGATACGTATAGCCGTTGTTGATAAACGTGAGATAGTTCAGTTCCATGCCTGCATTTTGCTTACCTCCACCTCTGAAATAAGATCTGTATTTGAATTTTTTCCAACTTGCTTTTGTCCTTTCAGCAGGATATTCCATTTCTACTTTGTTTTTGCTTCCAAAGCGATATTGCAGATATTGATTTTTCTTGTCTTTTGCCAAAACCATTTTCTTACCTGCTTTTGTTTCAAACGAATAAACGATTTCTTCATTAGGTAAAAGATATTGTGCCCAAATAGACACCGGAACCAGAAAGGTCAGGAATAGTAAATATTTTGTCATTGAAATTGGTGTTAAAAGAATGAAGTAATCTGAAGAAAAATTTTGTTGATTCTTCAGATCACTTCATTGATAATTTATTTTAATTATTGAATGAAAATGCCTGAAAGATCATCCCAGAACATCGGATAAGATTTCTCCACAACATCTTCATCTTCAATCCGTAATTCTTTAATCAGGCAAAACGGTGCGAAACTCATTGCCATTCTGTGATCCTGATACGTTTTGATGATAATATTTTCTTCAGGCTCATTAAAACTGATTGACTTGATGGTTAAATCCGTAAATTCAGTTTCTGCACCCAGTTTTTTCAGTTCATTATATAACGCTAAAAGTCGGTCGGTTTCTTTTACTCTCAATGTTCCCAATCCTGAAATCTCAAATGGAATTTTTAAAGCTGTTGCCGTTACACAAAGGGTTTGAGCAATATCCGGACAGTTGTTCATATCCAAAATAACTTTTTCAGGAAACTGAAAATTAGGATCAGGCTGAAGCGTTAATTGATGCTCTTCTTCATTAAAGGTAGTTTTAATTCCGAAAAATTGTTCATAAATATCCGCAATCGCAGAATCGCCCTGAGTGGATGATTGATAAAAGCTTTTTAAATGAATTGTTTCTCTTCCCAAAGCCGCAATAGAGTAGAAGTAAGAGGCAGAACTCCAGTCGCTTTCTACTTCATAATTGATGATTGATGAATGGTCGTTCTCGTCAAAATATTCTACTTTAATCGTGTTTCCGATGAAGCTGTTTTTGATACCGAATCTGGTTAAAATATCCAGCGTCATTTCAATATAAGATCTTGAAGTAACTTCGCCAATCAAGTTAATTTCTAATCCGTTTTCCAGTTTTCCGGCAATCAAAAGAAGCGAAGTGATAAACTGGCTCGAAATATTGGCTGGAACATCAACACTCGTTTGCGTGATTTTTCTTCCGGTGATTTTCAATGGCGGGAAACCTTCATTTTCCAGATATTCTATTTCAACGCCCAGATTTTGTAAAGCGGTTACCAAGTTTTTGATTGGTCTTTCTTTCATTCTGCCAGAACCGGTAAGAATGGTCGTTTTTCCGTCCTGAATAGAATAATAAGACGTAAGGAAACGCATTGCCGTTCCCGCGTGGTGAATATCTACGGTTTCTGTATTCTCAGACAATGCTTTTTTCAGCAATTGAGTATCCTGAGAATTTGACAGGTTTCCGATTTGTATATTTTTAAATAAACTTTCCAAAATCAACAAACGATTCGAAATACTTTTCGAACCGCTGATTTGTACCGTTTTATTTCCTAATAATTTTGATTTTTCTAGCTTCTTCATTGTTCTTTTCTATGTTGGAAGCTCGAAGCTGGAAGATGGAGGTGAAAAGTTTAGTTTAAAAACTTCCAGCTTCCAACTTCCTGCATCCAGCTATTTTAATTTTTCATTATTCTGATGACGATCTTTATCGCGATCAGTTTTTATTTTCATTTTTTTATCGAAAGCGTCCTGTAAATTGACTCCAGTTTGGTTGGCTAAACATAATGTTACGAAAAGCACATCTGCCAATTCTTCACCAAGATCTTTGCTTTTATCACTTTCCTTTTCGCTTTGCTCGCCATATCTTCTGGCGATAATTCTGGCCACTTCTCCAACTTCTTCCGTTAGCATTGCAATATTGGTCAATTCATTAAAATAACGAACGCCAATGGTTTTTATCCATTCATCAACTTGCTGCTGCAGATTTGTAATTTCCATTTATTGATAAGCTCCTAACGTAGGATTTGTAGTTCTTGAAACATTCACGATATCGGTAGGAACAGTGCCTGCGATGGCTGTACTTCCTTTCCCTCTTGCAAAAGAGTTTGGTTTAACTCTTAAATTCAGTTTAGCCGTAAAATAATTAACAAACTGAGGATCTTCATTTTTATAACACTGAACAATGCTGCTCGGGTTATTATCAAACTGGAATCCTGCTTCCGAAGTGTTGGAATATTTAATTAAACTATTCTGAAAGAAGAAATTAAATAATTGCCCCGGCGTTTGCTCAAAGTTGATTCCGTTATCTCTGTCAGAATAAACGATGCTGTTCAGTAAATTCAGCTGTTGCAAAGCGCCCTGCTCGGTTTGTCCGCTTTCATTTTTCCATTCATTGGTCGCGAAAATTCCGTTTCGGTTATACGAACTCATCACTTTAGAATAATTGGCAATCGTAGAATGGGTGTAGCTATGATTTCCACCTCTGAAAATCCCGATACACGATTCTCCACAATTGTTCATCACTAAGTTTTTAGCATTTACCGTAGAATTCACTGCATAAATACCATATTCCTGGAAGGTATGAATGAAAGAATTATTAATGATTGCGTTGGTTTGCTTCATTTCCAATCCTTTTGTACCTCCGAAAAGCCTTGCATGGTTCATATTAAGGTTAGAACCGGCTTCCATTTTAATAGAATTCCAGTTTTTAGGAATCGTATCATAATAAGGATCGTTTCTGTCGCCACGAAGAACAACTTCTTTATCCAGCGTTCCGTTGATATTTAAAAATGCACCCGCGGAAACCTTCATTCCGCTGTTTTTATGGAAATATACTTTTGTACCTTCTTCTATATCTAAAGAAATATTTTCATCCACGGTTAAATTACCATAAATAATTTTTGCTTTATCATTTTTCCATACGGTATGATTGCTGATAACATTCGGATTGGTAGGCGTTTGGATGAAAAATTCGGCATCCTGAACCACTGAGAATAAAGTCACATGTTGCTGACCTGCCGGACTTGTGAAAATAACACGATCTTCAGCAATTGCTTCCGGACCGGTTGCTTGTGGTGCAATTTCAACAAAAATATAAAGACTGTCTTTTTTTCTTAACGGCACATCTTTAAAATCATAACCCGGTTTCCCGTCTACATTGATTTTATATAAAGAAGCAGCCCCTTTTTCAAGGTTGATTCTTGGAATAATGATGTCTTTATCTTCATTATTAAAAACTTTTACCGCATAGGTTTCCGAACGAACCTGATGGTAAACAGTGTCACAAAAAACAGTATCTCTTGAGAATCTTAGCTCCTGCGAAGGCTGATCAAAACTAATGTCATCCTTATTACAGGATACAGCCATAAGAAGCATCCAGAAAGAAAAAGCCAGTAATAATTTGAATTTCATCGAAATTAAAGTTTAAATAGATTTCAAATGTAACGAAAATACTTCAAATTTCTTATGAAGAAAAAAATATTGAAAGCATATTTGCAATTTTAAAAAAATATTGTATTTTTGCAACCTAAAATTTAGCAGAAGAAATACCATTACTATTTCGAAAGCAAACTTTAATTTTTAAAATTGTATTATGAAAAACGGAATTCACCCAGAAAATTATAGACTTGTTGTTTTCAAAGATATGAGTAACGACGAGGTATTTTTATGTAAGTCTACTGCAGACACAAAAGACACAATCGAGTTTGAAGGAACTGAGTACCCATTGATCAAAATGGAAATCTCTTCAACTTCTCACCCTTTCTACACAGGAAAAACTAAATTAGTTGACACTGCAGGTAGAGTTGATAAGTTCATGAACAAATACAAAAAATTCGCTAAGTAATTTTTTGATATCAAAATATTAAAAGTCTTTCGATTTTCGGAAGACTTTTTTTATGCGCTTCAATTAAGGAGTTCGTTTTTTAAATTAATTTGATTTTAAGTTTCGATATTGTTCTTTATTTAAACTAATTGAGGAAAATTTTATTTGTATTTTTGTTTAAACTTTGAATTTTAAACTTAAAACATAAAACTGAACGATGCAATTAGTATTTTCCGATGCACAATATTGGGAAGATTTTCTTCCGCTTACTTTTACCCGTCCCGTTGCAGAAATGCGTTGTGGAATTCTTACGTTCTCCGAAAGATGGCAGAAAATTTTAGAGAATACGGAAATTTCTTTTTTCACCGAAACCTATTTGCAGGATAAATTTGCAGAACCTGAAAAAAAGGAAAGCCTTTTTCTGGTGACGAACTTTTTACCTACAGAAACAGTTATTCAGCAAATAAAAGACTTGAAGCAGGGTGAAGCATTGGTTTATGAAGATGAATTGGTGGCTGCAAAAATTAATATGGATGGATTTTCTCTGAATCAGATCGAAAAAATGACGGATATCAAGGAAGATTTGATTTTCTTTAAAAAGCCAACCGACCTCTTTACTTATAATGCTCAGGCGATCGATTTTGATTTTGAATTGCTGACTAAAGATAGAATTTCACAAGAACTTTCTTCTACCAACGGATTTTTAGGAGATAAAAGAGATTTGTTTATCGAGGAAGGCGCTCAAGTAGAATTTTCTACCTTAAATACCAAAACAGGAAAAATATACATCGGAAAAAATGCGGAAGTGATGGAAGGTTGTCATCTTCGCGGCCCTATTTCCTTAGGAGAAGGCTCGAAATTCAATTTAGGTTCAAAAATTTATGGAGCGACGACTATTGGTCCGCAATGTAAAGTAGGAGGGGAGGTGAATAACATTATTATTTTCGGATATTCGAGTAAAGGGCATGATGGTTTCATCGGAAATTCTGTGATTGGGGAATGGTGTAATTTCGGAGCTGATTCAAACTCATCCAACATGAAGAATAATTACGGTCACGTAAAACTTTGGAATTACAGAACAAAGGCTTTTGAAGATACCAGACTTCAATTTGCAGGGTTAATTATGGGCGACCATTCTAAAACTGCAATTAATACTCAATTAAATACAGGAACGGTTGTGGGTGTGGCTTCTAATATTTTCAAAGAAGGTTTTCCTCCCAATTTGATTGAAAATTTCTCATGGGGAGGTTTTAAAGGTGATGAAAAGTTTAAACTGGACAAAGCTTATGAAGTCGCTGAAAGGGCAATGGCGAGAAGAAATGTCGCTTTAACGGATAAGGATAAGGCGATTATGAAACATATTTTTGATGCGTATTAAAATTTAAAAACCTCCGATTGGAGGTTTTTGATTTTATTGTTTTGTCAAAATAATTTCTTTGGGTAACGGGTCGGGTTGTTGATCAATGGGTTTGCCAAAATAAAAACAACTGGAGTCTAAAGGCTGTGGGTAATCTTTGTATCTAAATTTCAATTCTTTTTTAGAAGGACCTGTAAAACCCATCATAATAAGTCCTACTTTATTACATAATTCAGGATCTATATACACTAATTCATACTTTCCGCTAGGATGGATACGCATACCTTGTATTTTTGAATATTGATCTTCAACAGACAGATTGTCAAAAAGAATTTTTCCTTCTGCATCCTTTAATTGAAATTTGCCCCAAAGGATATCCTTGTAGTAAGGATTTTTTTGTGCAAGCGTATCAAAGAATTTTACTTTCTTAAAAACAACAGTAAATGTTTTATTGTCTGAAGTTCCCTTCCAAATTCCTTCAAAAACAGGTAATTGATTTTCTGTATCTTTTATATAGGAGTTGGGAGGAAGCTCGTTGTTCATCGTTGTTAAAGGAAATATCTGTTCCTGTGCCTTGCAATATATTAAGCTAAAGGCAAACGTGATAATTGATATTATTTTTTTCATGATATTTTTATTTATAATGCCTCCAAAGAGGCTTTATTTATTGCTTAGTAAAAATTAAATCCTTCGTCTCAGGAAGATAAATATTAATATCTGTCCCTTGAGGACATCTAGCACTGTCTAGAATAATATCATCAGGACGATATTCCCAAGATAACTGAGTAGTATTTATTTTTTTTAAAATAACATCCCCCCATCCGACACGGCAATTAGTACCACTATAGGTAAGTAGAGCGGCGCTGTCAGTTGACCTAATTTTTGTGCTATACATATAAATTTTAGGAAGATTATTGTTCTGTGTATCCTGTAAAATAGTTCCCGCAGAATTTTTCACTATATATTTTACTACCAAAGCGTCTCTATAGAATTTTTGATTGCCATAGTTTACCAATCTATTATCTTCTTTTGTAATAAATAATGTGATTTCTTTTCCCTGAAAATTAGCTTTATAGATACCGATATATGGTGTTAATTCATTGTTTAAATCTTTTACATGAGCATTATTGGGAATACTTGCTGTAGCTGTAATCAATGGCAGGGTCTGTGATTGTGCTTTGCAACAGATATTACTTGCAATAAAGCTAAATAGTATAATATTTTTTAAATTTATCATTATATTGTAATTTTAATTAATTTATGAACAAGTTGTTGAAACTGGTTGATTACTCCCATCTAAGCCAATAATTTTTACAGTTCCTCCACTTTCTATTCTTTGAAGATTTACTTTTCCATCTAATCCCATTTCTTTTAACGTTTCAAAAAATAAAGTTTCTACTCCTAAATTATTTATTTCACCATTGCTATCAATATATTTGGTTCCGTTTAAAATAGGTTCTTTTAAATCCCTTGCAGAATCTCTATATTTATCTGAAAACAAGTCCAGGTCATCTTGCGAAAAATTAGTTATAGCATCCTGATAAGTTCCATTAAACCAAATAACATAATGCATGCCATTTGGAGCTATCATTCCAACATAAGCATTATTTACATTCAAGGGATTAGAGGTAGGTTGTGCTCTTGCAAAACCTAATAATTGGTCTATATCAGGTGGTGATAACATTGGAATTCCTGTTGGAGTGTGATTGTGGTAACCTCCCGCATATCCTGTTTTATCTCCAAAGTTAACACTGTGAGCTCTTCCATATATCGTTGGTGATGGGGTTCCATCAGGTTTAAATTTGACACCTATTTCTCCTCCCTTAGGTGCTTGTTCTATTAATTCATCAAGTTTCGGTTGTACTCCTGCTTTTAAAAACATATTTTTAGTTCTTTCACAAGGGTTCTCATTTTGTGAAGGATACGGATAACCACCACCACCTGGTCCACCTCCCGGATTATTTCCCACAGACCCTCCACAGTTGGCATCATCAGGATCCACAGATTGACAAGGTAATTTCGGTCCGACAGGAGTACAGGATATAGCAGTATATTGATAAGTAGGTCCTGCGCTTCCGTCTTCATTGGTCCATGTCCATGTGGTAACAGTAGAGATACAGCCTTTCGCCGCAGTATTTAAGGTACCGTTGTTGGCTTCTATTTTGTATTTACTTCGGTCATTAAAGACTAAAGCGTTAAAAAACGCATCAGAAGCAGTATCTTCTTTTCTTTTAAAAAATATCCGGTCATTTTCTCTGTAGACTACCATGATGAAGCTTACTTTATTGTTTTTAATCACAGGTACCTCCAGGTAGCTCTCATCAAAAGTCCCGAATGTAAGTGCATAATCCCAATATACGGTTCCAAAACTAGAGGTGAAATAATTTCTATCAGCATACTCATCAAAAACTTTCATCACATTTTTAATGTAGGCTTCATCTTCTTTCCAAAGACTTTTGTTGGTGTATTTTGCCGAAGGTGCAGGAGATATTTCCTGACTGTTGGTGTTCATCTCATCATGAACACATGAGTGAAGCAGAAAACTGAAGGTTCCCAAGAGCAGCAACCACGAAATTAGATTTTTCGTCATAAGCATTTGTTTTTTTATTTGTTAAATATATACTTTTTTTATAACTCTACAAAGGTGTGAAAAAATAAGTGATATAATGAAGTAAAAATTTACTGCTTTCCGTACTTTTTTTCTAAAAGAAAATTTTATGTAATTTTGATGAAAATACTGTTAAGCTATGACGTTAGGTGAAAAACTGAAAAAAGCGAGAATGCATAAAAACTTTACGCAGGAATATCTTGCGGAAGTACTGAATGTTTCTCAGAAAACCTATTCCAATTTTGAGAATGATAAAAGTAAACCCGATTTTCATCAGGTAGAAGACATCGCCAAAGTTTTGGAAGTAAGTGTGCTCGATTTTTTAAGCGGAGATAGTATTACGGTACATCAAAATAATAATGAGGTTGCAATAGCACAAAACTATGCAGCAATTAATGCCTCGGAAAAATTAATAGAACAGTACGAACAACGCCTTAAAGACAAGGATTCTGAGATCGCTTATCTTAAGCAGCTTCTCGATAAAAAATAGAAACTTCAAATTTTTTTGAAGTTTTTTTATTTTTGATGTAATACATTTGAAATTCTGGTTGTCTTACTTATAGAAACAAAACTTATGACCCAAGAGACTTTTAAGAGTACGGTGTTTATTCTCAAAAATGAGATGTATCGCTTTGCGAAAAGGTTTGTCATGAGCAGTGATGAAGCGGAAGATGTGGTTCAGGATTTGATGATCAAGTTTTGGCAGAAAAAAGAGGAGCTGGAGGAGTTTGGGAATTTAAAATCTTACGCGCTGAAAGCCGTCCGGAATGAATGTCTGAACAGATTGAAGCATCACGATGTAAAGCAGGGTTTTGCCGATCTGCAGCTTCACCGCTCAGAGCTTTACAGCATGGAAGTGAACAATTTGAAAGAACATATTGTAGGTTTTATCAATCAGCTTCCGGAAAAACAAAAGATGGTTATCCATTTAAAAGATGTAGAAGAATATGAAGTTTCGGAGATTGCCGAAATGATGGAAATGGAAGAAAACGCGGTAAGAGTAAATCTTATGCGGGCAAGACAAAAAGTAAAAGAACAAATCTCTCAATTGATGGATTATGAACAAAGACAAATTTCAAGATAAATACGATGAGATCTTCCAAAATATAAAGGAAGAGAAAATGGATTGGGATTTTGAAGATTTCCTTATCAAAGCAGAAGGAAAACAGGAGACTGAAGTTCAAAATGAAACTCCGATTATCCCGATCAATACGAAAAGCAAACCTTCTTTCCCGAAATGGTTCTGGATGGCTGCGAGTTTGGTTTTGCTGTTAAGTATCGGATTTATATTTAATTATAATACAAATTCAACGGTAAATGATCAGGCTCAGTTGGTTGAAAATCAAATCAAACAGCAGAAAAAAGTTTTTATCGAAGAAAATAACGAACATCAGCAGCAAGTAGCTCTGAATCATGTAGAAGATTCTATTGCGGGAGCGAAAAAAGATTCGATTTTTCAGGAAAATACTTTAGCTGAAAAAGATGTTTTAGACCAGATTCTATCAAAAAGAGGTAGAATGAAGAAAGAAAGAAAGCCAAAATATGTAAGCAATTCTTCTTATAAAAAAGCTTCAAAAGATTCTACAGGATACAAAGATTCTTACGTGATTGTAAACGGAAAAAGAATTGATAATGTGGAAGAAGCCATTAATGTAACTAAATACTCATTTCAGATATTTGCAAATAACGTTAGTGATAAATTAGCCCAACCAACCGTCGTAGATGACGACTATTAATTAACCTTTTTAAGATTATGCACCTGATCAGGCACTAATAATCATTGATAAAATAAAATTGACTCATGAAAAAAATATTCATCATATTCGCATTGGCCTTTTCACATTTCTTCAATGTGTACGGGCAGGATGACAAATTCGATAAGCTCCTTGAAAAATATCAGGAAGCAGAGGGAGTAACCTCCATCAAAATTGCAAAGCCGATGTTTGGAATGCTCAGCAGTCTGAATATTGAAGATTCTCAACTGGATCAGATTAAACCTCTCTTGGCAAAAATTAAAGGACTAAGAGTTTTGATTACAGAAAATCCTGAAAACGCCAACAGTAAAGACGGAAAAAAAGTTCAGGTAAATCTTTCTGAATTAAATAAAGATATTTCATCTTATCTTAAAAATCTCAACTATAGCGAGATCATGACGATGAACAGTTCCGGATCGAAAATAAAATTTCTTTCTTCGGAAGCTAAAGATGGTATCCTGGATGATCTGTTGTTGAGTATCGATAGCGGTGGCGGAGAAAATATCTTGGTAAAGCTTGATGGAAAGTTATCAATGGATGACGTGAATAAACTCATCAATTCCAGCGAGACAAAATTCAATCCGGCAACCAATACGAGAACAAGCGTTAGTTCAGAAAGTAATTCTTCTTATTTAAGTGGTGAATCCAGAAATGTAGGTGATTTTTCAGCCATTCAGGTGAGCACGGGGGTAAATGTGGTTTTCAAACAGGAAAATCCAACGAGTGTAAAGGTAATTGCCGATGCCGACAAGCTTCAATATATCATCACCAAAGTGGAAGGCGGAATGCTGAAAGTTTATATTGATAATAAAGGTCAGAAAAACCTGAAGTTTAAAAATATAAGCGTAAATGTTTCGTCACCAAGATTAAATGACATCAGAACATCTTCAGGAGGAACTTTCACCGCAGTAAATACCATCAGAGAAAATAATCTGAGTCTTGATACTTCTTCAGGTTCTGTTTTAAAAGGAAATTTTGAAGTTTCAAATATTACCAACGTTGAAACAAGCTCAGGATCAAATGTAAAAGCTTCTATTAGTACTAAAATGATTAATGTGAAATCTTCCAGCGGTTCTGAAGCCAATCTGGAAGGTAGAGCAACTTCAGGAATGATTGATATCAGCAGTGGAGCGGTGTGTAAAGCAGAAAATTTTGTTCTAAAAACACTAGATACAGAAGCAACTTCCGGAGGAACAGTTTCAGTAACGGTTTCAGATAAATTAAATGTGAAAGCTTCTTCAGGAGGTTTGGTAAAATATAAAGGAAATCCGGATATTGATTCTAAAATCAGCAAAACATCAGGAGGGAATTTAAAACAAATCAACTAAAACAATATTGCCATGAAAATTTTAAAAAACATAGTTATCATCTTTTGTGCGATGTTTATGATGCAGTCTTGCATCGTTTCAGAAAAACCGAATATGGCTTATTTTTCAGATTCGGGACGAGATTTTAAAGGGGCAAAATTTGCAAGCATTAATGTTCCGATGTTTTTAGCCAAACCAATCATCAGAAGAGCATTGAAGGAAGATGGCGACAGTAAAGAGGTGATGAGGCTGGTGAAAAAAGTTTCAAAAATAAAAGTCCTGACCGTTGAAAATGGTGACAGAACTATGTTGAAAGAATTTGCCAATTATTTAAATGATAATAATTACGAAGAATGGGCAACCATAAAACATGAGGGCGACAATGTAAATGTAAGAGTAAAACAAAAAGGAGAAGCCATTAAAAATATGCTTCTTACGGTGAACTCAGATAAAGAGCTGGTTTTTGTAGATATCAAGGGAAGTTTTACCGCCGATGATATTTCAAGAATGATCAATTTTGCCAAGGATAAGTAACTTCATATCATATAACTTATTTATTTTGTACAACCAAAACCGTTCACATTTGAACGGTTTTTTGATTTAAGTTATTGATTATTAAGTTTTATTTAAACTATTAAAATCGATTTTCGTATGTCGCCAAAATGTCTTAATTTTGCAAGAAAGTAAAGATGTCTATTCATAACAAAATTGTAGAGACAGCCATCACTTTCGATGACGTGCTTCTAGTTCCTTCTTATTCAGAAGTTTTACCTAATCAGGTTTCATTAAAATCAAGACTTACCGACAAAATTACGCTTAATGTTCCGATTGTTTCCGCTGCGATGGATACCGTTACAGAGGCAGATTTGGCTATTGCTTTGGCAAGAGTTGGAGGCTTGGGTTTTATCCATAAAAATATGACGATCGCGGAACAGGCTGCACAGGTAAATCGTGTAAAACGTTCAGAAAACGGAATGATTTCTGATCCCGTAACGCTTTCAAAAGATCATACTTTAGGTGAAGCTAAAGGTTTAATGGCTAAATATAAAATCTCTGGTCTTCCGGTTGTAGATGCTGATAATGTATTGATCGGAATTATTACTAACAGAGATGTAAAATATCAGGAAAACCTTGACGTAAAAGTGGAGGAATTCATGACGAAAGATAATTTAATTACTTCTGATAAGAATACCAATCTAGAGCAGGCTAAAGAAATTCTTCTTAAAAACAGAGTGGAAAAACTTCCTATCGTTGATGCTGAAAATAAATTGGTTGGTTTAATTACGATTAAAGATATTGATAATCAGTTAGAATACCCAAATGCTAATAAAGATCAAAACGGTAGATTAATCGTTGGAGCCGGTGTTGGCGTTGGTGAAGATACGTTGGAAAGAATTGAAGCTTTAGTAAACGCTGGAGTTGATATCATCGGTATCGATTCTGCTCACGGTCATTCTATTGGAGTTTTAAATAAAATTAAAGAAATCAGACAGGCATATCCAGATTTGGATATCGTTGGTGGAAATATCGTAACGGCGGAAGCAGCAAAAGATTTGATCGAAGCTGGTGCAAACGTTCTTAAAGTGGGTGTTGGCCCAGGATCTATCTGTACAACGAGAGTTGTTGCGGGAGTTGGAGTTCCTCAATTATCTGCTATTTACAACGTGTACGAATATGCTCAGACTAAAAATGTAACGGTAATCGCTGACGGGGGTATTAAACTTTCAGGAGATATCGTAAAAGCGATTGCAAGTGGAGCAGGGGCAGTAATGTTAGGTTCACTTTTGGCTGGAACTGATGAAGCTCCGGGCGAAGAAATCATCTTCCAAGGTAGAAAATTCAAAACCTACCAAGGAATGGGAAGCCTTTCTGCCATGAAGAGAGGTGGAAAAGAAAGATATTTCCAAAGTGAAGCTAAAAAATTCGTTCCGGAAGGAATCGAAGGAAGAGTTCCTAGTAAAGGAAAATTGGAAGAAGTTATTTTCCAGTTAGTTGGAGGTCTTAGAGCAGGAATGGGATATTGTGGAGCTAAAGATGTTACCGCTTTACAAACTGAAACTAAAATGGTAATGATTACAGGAAGCGGATTGAAAGAATCTCATCCTCACGATGTTATCATCACTCAGGAAGCTCCTAATTATTCTTTG
>DKLU01000238.1 GCA_002455915.1 Chryseobacterium sp. UBA6632 | reverse complement strand
AACCGCTCTTCCGATCTCAGGCGCTTTATTATACAGATGAACAAAAAGAAGAGCTTAAAAAAGCCATAAAATCTCAACTTGAGAATATTATAGAAGATATCTTTGCCAATCCTGAACAATTGAAAGAAAAATCAAAAAATTCAGTTGAAAGAATTAAAAAGAACCATGATCCTGATATCTTCAGTGAAAAATTAAAATCCATATATAGCAAAGCATGAATGTTTCTGTAATCATCCCTGTTTATAATGCCTCAGAATTTTTAGAAAAAGCTGTAGATTCTGCCTTGCAATTAAACGAAGTAAAGGAAATCGTTTTAATTGAAGATAAATCTACCGACAATTCTTTAGAGGTTTGTCAAAAGTTGGTATTGAAAGATTCACGGATTAAATTGTATCAGCATCCCGACAAAGAAAATCATGGCGCAGGAGCTACCCGAAATTTAGGATTAGAAAAAGCAAGTTGCGAGTTTATTTCATTTTTAGATTCTGATGATTATTATCTTCCGAATCGTTTTGATGCAGAAAAAGAAATTTTTAAAGATGAAAAAATTGAGGGAGTATTTGGCGCTATTGGCGTGGAGTATTTAACCGAGAAAGGTAGAAAAGAATTTGAAGAAAAATTTAAAAATATTTCTTTAACTACAGTAAATTTTCCAGCAGAAGGCAATAACGTATTTTTGGGATTATTGGGCTTAACTCCCAAAGTCTTCGGAACTTTTTTTCATTTGAACGCTTTGACTATTAGAAAATCAGCTTTAGAAAAGAATAATTTACGCTTTAACGAAAAACTTCGTGTACATCAGGACTCAGATTTCATTGTTAAACTGGCATTTCATTGTCATCTGAAATCCGGAATTATAGATAAAGCTATTGCTATAAGAGGTGTTCATGACAATAACAGAATTACAAAAATTGTAAGATATTCACCTCAATACAATGAAAGACAGCTGCTACTTTGGACCTCAATGAATGATTGGGCTAAAGCAAACGCATTATCGCCTGAAGCTAAAGCTAAAATTTATTTAACTTATAAATCATTTGATCTGGCGCTGAAAAAAGGATTGAACAAATATTCAAACATCTTTTTAGAGGTCATCAAACACCCGCTTATTTTAAAAACACAATATCGTTTTACATATCTCAACCGATAAGTATGAAAATATCCGTCATCATTCCCGTTTATAATGCTGAAAAGTATGTTTCACAAGCTGTGGAATCGGCTTTGCAGTTTGAAGAAGTCTATGAGGTTGTTTTAATTGAAGACAAATCGCCCGATAATGCGCTGGAAGTTTGTCAGAAATTAGCGGAAAAATATAATCAGGTAAAGCTTTATCAACATCCTGACAAAGGGAATCACGGGGCAGGAGCTTCAAGAAATTTGGGTTTGGAAAAGGTAACCGGAGATTTTATTGCATTTCTAGATGCAGATGACATTTATTTACCCAATCGTTTTGATGCGGAAAGAGATTTGTTTAAAAATCCTAAAGTAGAAGGCGTTTACGGAGCCACTGGTGTTCAATATTATTCGGAAAAAGCGAGAGAACAATATTATCCTATTTATCAAGACAAATTGGATACTGTATATAAAAAAACTGAGCCAGAGCATGTTTATCAAGGATTAGTTCATTTTAGAGGAACTTTTGGATTGATTCATTTAGATGCTTTAACGCTAAGAAAATCTTCAATGTCGAAGATTCATAAAATGTTCGAAACCTCTCTCCGACTCCATCAGGATTCTGAATTTGTTGTGAGACTAGCCTATTACTTAAAATTGTATACAGGAATTAACGAAACGCCTGTGGCTCTGAGAGGTATTCATGAAAACAACAGAATTACAACAGTAGATTCTGCCAAAATAAATCCTGCAACAACGCGTGTTTTACTGTGGAAAGAACTAGATCAATGGGCACAGAACGAGCCTTCTATACCGGAAAATGTGAAAATTCATATCCATCGAATGTATCGAAGTTTTGAGATTGCCGTTGCTCCAAGATTCAAAAAATACGCAATGATTACAAAATACCTCATCACCGACTACCCAAGCATTCGTTCAGGATTATATAATATTAATTTCAGACATTCGATATTTTAGGTTAAATTTATACTAATGAAAATATCTGTCATCGTTCCCGTTTATAATGCCGAAAAATACGTTTCTCAGGCTGTAGAATCTGCTTTGCAGTTTGAAGAGGTTTTCGAAATTATTTTAATTGAAGATAAATCGCCGGATAACGCTTTAAAAATTTGTCAGGAATTAGCCTTACAATATGAAAAAGTAAAGCTTTTTCAACATCCCGATCAAGAAAATCATGGTGCCGGAGCGTCTCGAAATCTAGGTCTTGAAAAAGCGACCGGAGATTTTATTGCTTTTCTAGATGCAGATGATTATTATTTACCCAATCGTTTCGATGCAGAGAAAGAGTTATTTAAAAAGTCAGAAGTAGAAGGTGTCTATGGCGCTATTGGAGTACAGTATTATTCGGAAAAAGCAAAGGAACAATATTATAATCAATATCAAGATCGTTTAACGACGGTTTATGAAAAGCATCATCCGAAAGACGTTTTTCCCGGGCAAATCCATATGCGAGGAACTTTCGGGCAGTTTACGCTTGATGCTCTTACGATTCGTCAAGCATCGTTACACAAAATGCAGGATTTCTTTAAAACAAATTTAAGGCTTCATCAGGACAGTGAATTTCTTTTCAGACTCTCCTATTACCTCGATCTTTATCCTGGCATTTTAGACCAAGCTGTGGCCATGAGGGGCGTGCATGAAGACAACAGAATCACAAAGGTGAATTCCGGCAAAATAAATCCTGCAACAACCCGCGTTTTACTGTGGAACGAGCTTAATAATTGGGCTAAAAACGAAGAAACACTCCCTGAAAATGTAAAAACTCATATCAACAGAATGCATCGAAGTTTCGAGATCGCTTTGGCTCCAAAAATCAAAAAATGGGGAATGATCGGTAAATATTTGATTACAGATTATCCCAGTATTCGTTCTGGGCTATTTAATATTAATTTCAGAAAGAATTTATTTTAACTTTTTCTTATCCAATAAGATAGAATCAGCAATCTGAGCGGTAAACTTTTTACCAGATTCTTTATACATGTGGTTTCCGTCTGTATAAATATAATCATCCGGTTTTTTAGATAAATCGAAGAACTTTATTCCATTTTCGTTAGCAATATTCTGTATTTTTTCACTGAAATCGGGTGCGTATTGATCTTCAAGCTTCATCATTCCACCAAAAGCTGGAATTCTTACAATATAAACGCTCCCTTTATTCTTCAGATATTGAATCATATCAATAAAACCTTTTATTCTGAATGGTGATACTTTTTGATTCTTCATTAAATCTGTATAGCCTTCAATCTTTTTTACCGCTCTTGCGCTTACACTATCAGGATGTACGTCTACGTTTACTTCCATCCAGCCGTTTTTATGCAAATAGGTTACAGATTTTCCAGCTTCTTCCCTTTCTCTGTAAATATTAAACCAACTTCTTGAATAATGTTTTAAAAGATATTCATAATTCGGAGTCATGTTGAAAAAATTCATATCTGCCAGAGGGGAATTTTTATCCGGATCTTCTTTTGAATTTTCCAAACTTTTATCCATTGAAAAACACCAAGGATCAACCGTTAAAATAAAAATTCCGTCTTTTGTATCGGGATTTATTTTTTTCTTTAACGCTTCAAGATAAACCTGTCCGTAAGGCGAATCTCCAATATTTAAAGCGAAATTATTAAATGTTTTACCTTTAAATTTTTCGTCCAAAACGTCCGGAACTAAAGCTTGTCCGCCGCGGGAATCTCCCAAGATCATATTTGAAGGACTTGGCCCAATATAATGTCTGTAATTATCATCTGTATTGCCGTCTGCATAAGTTCCCAAGAACAGTAGAACGGCCACAATTCCTACAATATAAAACGATATTTTAATTAAAAACTTCTTCATATTAAAACTGTTCATAGATAAAACTTCCATTTCCAAATACACCGTAATACATGATCATAAAAATCAGGAAAATGTAAAATAGTCTTCTTGTAACAGGCTTGAAACGGCTGATTTCAAGACCGTGTTCTTTATCTTTATTCAACCAGTCTATCAAAATAATGATTCCTATTAATCCTAAAATTTTAACCTGAATAAATTTCGGAATCGAGAACAATGAGAGGCTGAAAATTCTGCCATACATTCCGAAAGCGTCTGTAAGATTCGGTGCCACAAAAAGAACTAAAGCAAAGCAAACCATAGTCATTGTAAGCATAATATTTCCAAATTCCGGAAGCGTAGGAATAGATTTGGTAAATTTTTTCTTCTTGTTTAATTTGTCTTTTAAAATCAAAGGAACATAATAAAGTCCGTGAAGTAATCCGAACAATACAAAGGTAAATCTCGGTCCGTGCCAAGCTCCAATTAATATAAAATTCAAAATAATAGCGGCAATTAATCCCTTCTTTTCATAGTCTCTAAACTGAATAACCAAGGGTGTAAAAACGTATTCCGTTAACCAAGAAGTTAGTGAAATATGCCATTTTCGCCAGTAATCTGCAATATTTTGCGCAAACAATGGGAAAGCAAAGTTTTTCGTGATTTTAAAACCTAATAATTTTGCAAAACCAATCGCCATATCAGAATATCCCGAAAAATCGGCATACATTTCAAAAAGGAATAGAATCACTCCGAAAGCAATTGTGCTTCCTGAAAGGTGATCGTAATTTTGAAATACTTCTTGAGTAATCGGTGTAATGCTATTGGCAACCACTAACTTTTTAAATGCTCCTAAAAGAATTTGTCTCGCAGCATCTGAACCGTTTTCAACCGTAAAAACTCTTTCTTTTTTTAATTGAGGCAACAATAATCCAGCTTTATCAATCGGCCCGGAAGTCATACTCGGAAAGAACGCAATATAATTGAAAAAAGCCAACGCATCGGTTTCTGCTTTCAATTTATTATTCTTTATATCAAGAAGATAACTAATCATTCTAAAAGTATAAAAACTGATACCCAAAGGAAGGATGATCGTTAACGTAAGGGTGCTTTTAATATTAAATAAATCGGCAAAAGAATCTATAAAGAAATTGAAATATTTAAAATAAAACAGCGTCCCGATAGAAAAAAGAAGCCCAAGATTGACTAATAATTTCTTTCGTTTAGGCTCTTGACTTTCAGAAATCTTTAATCCTAAATAATAACTAATTGCCGAGCTTGTAATCAAAAGTATTAAAAATCTCCAATCCCAATTGGCATAAAAAATATAACTGGCCAATAGTAAAAATACATTCTGTGCTTTAAGTTTTTTACCTAAAACCCACCAGTAGACAGCAAAAACAACTGAGAAAAAAAGAATGAATACTAATGATGTAAACTGCATCAATTCGCGTTTAAAAGTTCAACAATTCCATAAGGAAGCATCAAAAAAGCTACTTTTCGATTATTGAAAAGAATAGCTTCTTTGGGCGGAGAGATCAACATTCCTCCATTTTGTGTAAGATGTTCTATGGTTGCGTTAATATCTTCAACCTCATAACAAATATGGTAGTAAGAAATTCTTTTTTTCAAAAGATTCTCAACAGGTTTTCCCGAAACAAATTCGATATTTAAACCATCTTCAACCGTCACCATGCAAAGTTCTGCTTGTTGATTAGGATCAAAAACCACGGCAGTTTCTTCAACAATTTTATGAAGCTTTCTGATATTTTGGAGTTCTGCCTGTACATCTTTACAGGCAACCCCAACGTGATGAAATTTCATTATAATTTCGAAGCTATAGAATCTGCCATTTCACCGACATTATTCCAACTTTGGATTTCTGAAGATGTAAAACGAATCCCGAAAGCCTTTTCAACAGCCACAATCAACTGAATATGAGAAAGAGAATCCCACTCTTCAATATCATCTGCAGTCGTTTCAGCGTTTAATACAATTTCTTCGTTATCCAATTCTTCTTGAAAAACATTCGTAAGCTTAGTTAAAATCTCATTTCTATCCATAATGCGTTATTAAAATTTAGAATTATTTATTTGTTATAAAAACTTCTTTAGTTTGATATTGATCTACATTCAAAATCCATTTATCTTCCTGAACATCAAATCCTAATCGACCGTAATGATCGGCAACCATTTGATTTTTAGATGTTGGAATATATTCTCCCACAACATATTTAAAGCCGTTCTTTTTGGCAATATCTACAATGGTATTTAATGTAAAATCTTCCATTCCGCGCTTTAAAACACGGCAGCTCATCAGCCAGGTATCGATGAAAAGTGTTTCCTGATCTTTCTTTTCT
>DKLU01000239.1 GCA_002455915.1 Chryseobacterium sp. UBA6632 | reverse complement strand
AAAATCTTTCAAGAATGTTTTTAATATCTGAAACATAAGCAGTTCCGCGCCAAATGAAAGCGTTTTCGTGGTTTTGGATATATTTATCGATATCAACATACAATTCAGCAAAATTTCTTTCGCGATAATTACCCTTGCTGCTCACGGAAAGAATCGCAAATAAACCTGTATTCACTAAAATTGACCAAAAGAAAATCTGCGGAATTCTACCTAAAAAAGATATTTTAAAGAAATCAAAAGCGTCGTACATTTCTCTCAAAATACCTTTTAATTCTTGGTTGTAAGAGAAATAATATTGAGGAATAATTAATCCAAAATAACAGATGATCAAGCCTGCCAACAATCCGATCACGGCGCCTTTGTAACTTCCTCTTCTCCAAAAAATAGCGCCGAAAAAAGCAGGTGCTAATTGTGCAATCACAACAAATGAAATCAAACCAACCGAATCCAGCGAAGTTTTTAAAATAAAATATTTGTAAAACGCAAACGCCATGATTATCAGAGCAAAAATGCTGAATTTTCTGATATTGGTAATGAGTTTGTTATTTTGGGTTTCGTTTTCGGATTTTAGCTTTCCCAATAAACCGTAAGGAATAATTAAATTGTTGGAAAGCATTATGGATAAAGTAATTGCCGAAATAATAATCATTGAAATACAAGAACTTAATCCTCCCAAAAAGACCAGGACGGTAATCAAAGTATTGTCAAAATGTTGCGGAATCAGAATAGAGTAGAACTCTGGATTTACTTTTTGTCCGTCGAAAATTAACCTTCCGCCCCAAGCGATCGGGAAGATAAAAACAGTAAAAATCAATAAATAAAGTGGAAAAAACCAGATGGCAGTTTTGATATGTTTTTCCTGTCTGTTTTCAACAATAGCCGTGTGAAATTGCCTCGGAAGAATACAAATTGCCGTTCCTGAAATCATACACAAAACCATCCAATTCATCGCACCTTCAATGCCGTTGAATGTATTTTTTTCTTTAAAATCTTCAAATTTACTCGCCTTTTCATAAATGTCTGAAAATCCATCAAATACAAAATAAATAACGAATAATCCTAAAATGATGATAAAGAACAATTTAAGAAAACTTTCCAAGGCGATTGCTGAAATAATTCCCAAACGTTTTTCTGAAGCATCAACATATTTTGTTCCGTAATAAGAAGAAAATAAGGCAATTAATACCACGACAAAAGTGGCATTATCAGTTAAAATATTTTTTGACATCGGAGTTTCTGTCACCAGGTGAAAAGTTTCAGAAATCGCTTTGATTTGTAAACCGATGTAAGGGACAATTGCTAAAAGACAAACGATCGTAATAATCGCGCTGAAACTTCTGCTGTTACCGTATCTCAGCGAAATGAAGTCCGCCAAACTACTGATTTTATTCACTCTTGAAATCCGAACAATTCGGGTGTTAATGTAAATCCATGCAGGAATTACTATGATGGGACCAATGTAAATCGGGAGGTAGTTGAGTCCGCTTGTTGCTGCAACTCCAATGCTTCCGTAATACGTCCATGCGGTGCAGTATACCGCCAAAGAAAGCGCGTAGATGTAGGGATTGTTGATCCAAATCTTGCTTTTTTTCTTCTCCGCCAAATGAGCTACTAAGAACAAAAGTGCAAGATAGAACAAAACCACCGTAAATAACGCGAAACTACTCATCATATTTTTTTACGATTACAAAAGAAATAATGATGGAAACCATCCAGACAGCGAAAATATAAATCAGCATCATCGGGTAGCCAAAAACGTCTCTGTCACTGTTAAACAACAATGAAACAGGAATGTTAAAGGCGATCAGAAGTCCGATGCTTAGAATGATTAGCTTTTGTTCGTGTCTCTTTTTCATAAATGATAATTGATAAAAGATAATTGATGAACAGATGCGGGATCATTCATCAATTATCATTCATCGTTTATAAATTAAACTTTATCGTCAGAATATTCTCCCGTTAAGGCATAATATCCGAAAATTCCCATTCCGCCTGAGATAATCGGCATCAAAACAAATAGAATAATGATTCCGAAAACCAAGTCTTCTTGTTTTCCTGATGTGATTTTTGGAATTCCCAAAACCGTAATTCCGAAATATCCCACCACCAGCGCGATGGCTATCCAGAGTATGCCTAATATTTTTTTTAGTCCGTTCATTTTAGTTGATTTAAAATTAATAAAAATTTGAGTGATTCAGTGCTTAATCGTGAATATTATTGTTCTTATTTTTAAGATAAAATAATCCGATCAATAAACAGACGGCAGCAACTCCGATCGGATACCAAAGTCCTTCCAGATACCATGTGGCGTGTCCTGCTTCTTTTCCTGTTGTTACCAAATACGTTGCCACCGCCGGAAGCAATCCTCCAAATACACCATTTCCAATGTGATAAGGAAGCGACATTGATGTATAACGGATTCTCACAGGGAACATTTCCACTAAAAATGCTGCAATCGGACCATAAACCATCGTCACAAAAATCACCTGAATGAATACTAAAAATACCAAATACCATTTTGTATTGTCTGCTAATTTCACGGTTTGTGAAACTTTTGCTTCTTCTGCTTTTCCGTCTTTTATAACGGCTCCGTTTGGCGACCAATGCACAACGCTGTCTTTTTTAATTAAAGTTCCGTCTGTGAAAAGGGTTTCTTTATGAAAAGTCACCAAGCTGTCGGTTGCAATATCTTTATGGATTTTGGCAGTTCTTTTTTCTGTAATTCCGTTGGCGACTAGTGTTTTTGTTTCAATATTCACACTTTTAAACATTGCGTCATAAATAGGTCTGTAAGCTAAAATAGCAACTAGCATTCCGGTCATCATGATGGCTTTTCGTCCGATTTTATCAGACAGCCATCCGAAAAACACGAAGAATGGTGTTCCTAAAAGTAAAGCCGTTGCCATTAATGAATCCACCTGTGCAGATTCTACATTCATTACCTTTTGAAGGAAGCTCATGGTGTAGAATTGGCCTGTGTACCAGATTACACCCTGTCCCATCGCGGCTCCGAATAACGCCAATAAGACAAATTTGAAGTTATATTTATTTCCGAAACTTTCTTTTAAAGGATTTTTGGAAGTTTTTCCTTCACTTTTAGCCTTAGCAAAAAGCGGAGATTCTTTCATGTTTTTTCTGATGACGTAAGAAACACCGACCATTAAAATAGAAATCCAAAATGGAACTCTCCATCCCCAGCCGTCGAACTCTTCTGCAGAAAGGGTGTTTTTTGTAATTAAAATCACAATTAATGAAATGAAAAGTCCTGCCGTTGCTGTTGTTTGAATCCATGAAGTCCAGTAACCTCGTCGGTGCGGTTGTGCATATTCGGCAACATAAGTCGCAGCACCTCCGTATTCACCTCCCAAAGCCAATCCTTGTAATAATCTTAAAATTAAAACTAAAACAGGCGCCATAAATCCGATGGTTTCATAGCTTGGAATACATCCTATCAGGAATGTTGAGAATCCCATGATTAATAAAGTGACCAAGAAAGTATATTTTCTTCCTATAATATCTCCCAATCTTCCGAAGAACAACGCTCCGAAAGGTCTTACCACAAATCCTGCTGCAAAAGTGGCAAGCGTAGATAAAAATGCTGCGGTCGGGTTATCTGCCGGGAAAAATTTAGTTGCTAAAACGATGGCTAAACTCGGAAGAGCG
>DKLU01000376.1 GCA_002455915.1 Chryseobacterium sp. UBA6632 | reverse complement strand
TTACATAATGACTTTATCTCCTGAAAGGATAGTTGGGCTAAGCAAAATGGCTGGTGAAATTAAAAAATTTGGCTGGGAAAATACTGCTTTGGGGGCTATATCTGAATGGGATGACCATTTAGTGGTTCATGCCAACATGATGTTATCCTGCCCCTTTCCGATGATGATTTGGTGGGGATCAGAATTGTTACAGCTGTATAATGATTCCTGTAGCGACATAATATCTTTGCAACAAAGTAATATTCAAAAATCTTTGGGGCAGAAAGCAAATGATTTTTGGTCTGAAGCATGGGATACTATATCAGATAGATTGAAAAAACTTCATCATGATCCGTTAGCCGTATTTGAAGAAGATCAGCTTGTACCAATTTATAGAGGTAACCATCTGGAACATGTTTACTGGACGTTTAGCTACAGTAACTTGATGGATAGTAAAGGAAATAATGCAGGAATTCTGATTATTTTTAAAGAAACTTCAAAATCTAATACAGAATTAAGACATAAGAGAGAGGAAGAAAATTTTCTTTTAAGCCTTACAGATAAATTAACCGGCGTTCGTGAGGTAGAGGATATTTATACTATTTCGTTACAATCAATTCACAACCATTTTTGTTTTTATGATATCGGATATATAAAAATTAATAGAAAAGCAGACAACTTAAAAATTTTAAAAAATTTTTCCACCTTGGAGAATGTAATGCCAGCCGTTGATTTTAAAGAAACTTTTTTGAATAAATCTGATGTTTTAATAAATGAATCCGGTAAAATAAATGAAGGTTATTCCATTAAGTTTGAAAAGATTAATACTTCTGAAGAAAATGGTATTGAGACTTATTTCTACGCTATTCTACCTGATGACTTTCAATGGAATCAATTTAAACAAAATACTTTTCGTGATGCCTGCAAACGTGTATCAGATCTGGCAGTAATTGCAGAATCTCAGAATAAACTAATGATCTCAGAATCCCGATACCGTTCCTTATTCGAGAATATTTTGGATGCATTCATGGTTATCGATTTTATCTTTGATAATGCCGGAAATCCTATAAATTATACTTTTGTAACAACTAACCCCGCCTTTGAGATACAAAGCGGATTAAAAAATGTGGTTGGGAAAACAATATTGGAGATCATGCCCGATGTGGAAAATGAATGGATCAAAGCATATGGCTCAGTAGCCACTACGGGAAATCCTATTCAGTTTAACCAGTATAATGAAGGAACCAAAAGATATTACGAGGTATTTGCATCATCTGTAAAAGAACATCCAAGCCAAGTGGTAGTGGTATTTAGAGATGTTACCGAAAAAAAGCGTGAAGATGAGAGAAAGAAAAAATTTTTGAATCTTGCGAGCCATGAATTAAAAACTCCACTGACTTCAATTTATGGTTACCTCCAGATTATTCAGCGGCTTCATAAGGATAAGAAATACGAGATGGCAACATCTATTCTGGAAAAATCTGTAAGCTATGTCAATAGGATGAATACCATGATTAATGGTTTTTTGCATCTTTCCAAAATTGAAGATTCTATCGAGTCTTTTCATCTGGAATTAGTGAATATTACAGAATTAATAAATGAGTGTTATCAGGAGGCTGTTTCCTATCACAATACTCACAAAATTGTTTTTTCACATTCTGACTGTCATTATATAACGGTAGACCGTAAGAGGATAATGATGGTAGTTCAAAACTTAATTACTAATGCCGTTCTATATTCACCAAAAGGTTCATGCATTACGATTTCATGTATACAATCAAACGGTCAGATTACCATCAGCGTCGAAGACGAGGGAATAGGAATTTCTCCTCATGAGATAAAAAATATTTTTAAAAAATTCTACAGAATTGAAGATAATCCTGTTACCGGGGTTTCAGGTTTTGGGCTTGGGTTATATATAAGTTCAGAAATTCTTAAGCAGCACAATAGTGAAATCATTATCAGAAGCAAAATGGGTAAAGGATCAATTTTTCACTTCTCTTTACCTCTTCAGTAAATATAATAGTCATTAAAGCTAACCAGATTTTTAATGACACTATTGAAAGATTTCCCTTAATTAAATTCACTTTTAAATCAATGTCTATTTTATGATTAAAGATGCACTAGATGTTTGCAGCAGTGAGCAGATTCATATTCCAGGATTTATTCAATCTCATGGATATTTAGTAATAATAAATAAAGATAATAATATTATTTACTGCAGCAAAAACTTTATTGAACTCACTGGTAAAGACCAAGATCATTTATTAGGATCATCTGTAACCTCACTAAATTCAATGTTAGGAAAAAATGAGGAAGATAAGTTTATCACTAGTTTAATTTCCTTAGCCTGGCAAGGTCGGGACTTTAAGCCACTCAATCCTTATTTGGTAATTATACATGATAAGAAATACAATATGATCATTTCATTATCTGAGGATTATTACCTGCTAGATTTTGAGCCTGAAGAATCTGACCTTTTTACAGATCCGAGTAATACAGTTGGAGCAAGTCTATCTCAAATGTTAGCCGACAAAAATCTTGAGGCTACATTAGAAAATTCAGTGGCTCAGATCAAGAATATCATCTGTTATGACAGAGTCATGATCTATAAATTTCATAAAGATGGTCATGGAGAAGTCGTTGCTGAAGATAAAAACACTGAACTGGAAACTTGGCTGGGTCTTCATTATCCAGCTTCTGATATTCCCGAACAAGCTCGTAAGCTTTACATACAAAATTATACCCGGTTGATTAACAATGTCTTTGAAGACACAATTCCCCTTATAAGTAAATCAGATATTCCTGCCGATCTTAGCAATAGTACACTCAGAGCAGTCTCTCCTGTTCATATTCAATATTTGAAAAATATGAATGTTATATCAAGCTTCAGCGTTTCTATAATTGTGGAGGATCAATTGTGGGGCTTGATTGCCTGCCACAATTATTCACCGAGATACATCAACTTTAGACAGCGAGAGACTGCAAAGCTTATAGGTCAGGTTCTTAGCTCTTGTATAGGATTGCGTACTCAAGAAAAGTTACAAAAGGAAAATATGAAAATCCAAAATGCTGTTATGGACATTACCAAAAGCTTAAATGGTGAAAATATTTCAGATTTTATGTTTCATTGTTCTACTGTATTTATGGAGGCATTCAAAGCAAGCGGGATCGCTTTTCTATTTGAAGGAGAAATTAAAACAATCGGAAATGTTCCGTCCTCATCTTCGCTGCTTAAAATTACGGAGCTTATCAACAATAGTTCTGAAGATAAAATTATTTTCTCGGAAAACATACTGAATATTACAACTTATAAAGAAAAAGCTAATTATGCAGGCTTCATGGGGATTCGTCTTACTGAAAATATCAAAGACTGCTTGATTATTTTCCGACCAGAATTACGCAGACGGTTTTATGGGCAGGAGACCCTACAAAGCTCATACAGTTTGATAATCACGGAAACCCATTTATTTCTCCAAGAAATTCTTTTGAAAAGTGGTCTGAAGAAGTAAAAGGAAAGTCTGAGCCTTGGTCTACTGCGGAGCAGATGGCTCTTACGGAAATAAGAGATGAAATAAATTTCGCTGTAGGAAGAAAAACAGCCGAACTGAGAATTTTAAATGAAAAGCTCAGAGATGCCTATGCTGAACTTGATTCTTTTGCACACACAATTTCTCACGATCTTAAAATACCTTTAACAACTATTAAGGCATTTGGAGAACTCATTATCAGGAAATCATCTGAGGATGATGTGAAAGCAATGTCGTCAAAAATCGTGGATAATTCTAATCGTCTTCATCTCATGATTAAAACAGTATTAGAGTATTCAAAGGTTGGCCAGAAGGATATCTCAAAAGTTACGATCGATATGACTGCTTTGGTTAATGATATCGCAGAACAGCTTAAATTGAACAGTAAAAACTCTAATTTAGAATTAATCATAAATAATACTCCAGATATTGAAGGAGACCCAATTCTTATTTTTCAGGTATTTCTAAATATCATTGAAAATGCAGTAAAATATTCTCATAAAATAGAGCTTCCTATTGTTTCTGTAGATGGCATTACTGACAGTAACGAAACCGTTTACATTATTAAAGATAATGGAATAGGAATGGATAAGGATCAGTTGGCAGGAATATTTGGATTATTTAACCGGGTAGGAAAAACAGATGAATATGAAGGGAGTGGAATTGGTCTTGCGACTGTAAAAAAAATTATTACAAGACATGGAGCGCAAATAAAAGTAGACAGCGAAGAAGGCTTAGGAAGCATTTTTACCCTGACATTTCCTAAAACAAAAATAGCGTGAACCTGACCAAAAGCAAACTACTGAAAATTGAAAGAAAATAAAAAGAATCCAAATTAAAAAATATGGATTCTTTGATCGATTAGAATTACCAAATTATTAACTAACGAAAAAAAGCTGTTCAAATTACAGTATTCCAGTATTTTTTGGCTGAAAATTTGTTTTATCTTCTTAAAAGAAAATTATGAAAATACTAAAACTTGCTTTATATGTCATCGCTGCCTTAGCCAGTCTAACTTTAGTTGTGGTGATAATTAGAGAGCTTACTTAAACCTAAATAAGCTGATGGCAAATCTATCCATTATTTTTCACCCATTCCTTTTTCATCTTTGCATATTTCGGATTTTTCTCGGCCTTCCTCCACATTTTATAAAATATATTTGCTGATTCAGCTTTTAAGGGATCACCCGTACCCTTTTCTAAAGGGTGATAGTTGTCTGAAGCATCATACTTTTTACCCCCTTTATAATTATAATATCTTCTTGAGCGCGTAAATCCCATTTGTAAAAACTTTCTGGCCATGTCTGCTCCTACAAAGTCTTCTTCACTAACGTAATTAAGAAAAAGTTCAAAAATACTGTTTGAACTCTCTTTTGCAATTTCAGGGGTTTTGAATCTCCAAAATTTCCCAATATCAGTTTTGTAAGGCTCGCAAATCAATACACCTTGCTCTCCTTTGCCAACCTTATATAATAGTGGATTTTTTTTATAATCGATATCACTTTTCCAAGCGTAGTCTTTGGAATTAAAATTTAGGTAGCTGGGTAATTTTGAAGACATATGATTTTATTCTAAAATAATATATTTCAGTGATTATTGATACCTTGCCATTCTTAGTTTGTTGAAAATGCAAAAAGATTATTATGTAAGTGATCTTTTTGCATTTTTACAATTATAATATAGGAACTGTAACAAAATCAGAAATTGTTTTTAATAAGTGATCGATATCAAAAGGTTTAAATATAAAACTATTGGCACCCGCCTCAAAAGCTATCTTATCACCATCACGGCTTGCTGAAAGCACCACTACAGGGATATGCTTAATATCCGCATCGTTGCGAATAAGCTTCAATACCTGATCTCCTGATAATAAAGGCATCCAAAGATCCAAAAGAATAAGATCTGGTTTTATTTCTTTAATATGTTTGATAACGTTAACACTATTTATTTCTGTGAAAACTGTAAATCCCTCGTCTTCAAGTAACATTTCTATAGTATACAGAATCCCTGCATCGTCATCACAGATTAATATCTTCTTATTTTCCATTTTCAAATTTTAGTATTGGTAATGTAAAGCTGAAGGTTGATCCCTTCCCTATTTCGCTCTCCACCCAAAGTGTTCCTTTATGGTTACTAACGATCTCTTTACTGATATAAAGGCCTATCCCAAGACCTGGAAATTTTTTTTGAATATCACCTACTCTGAAAAAACGATCAAATATCTTAGACTTGTCTTGTGAGCTGATGCCCATTCCATAATCTGTAATGGAAATTTTCACATAATTTCCTACTTTACTTATATATACCTCTATTTTTTCAGAATCGGGAGCATACTTTACAGCATTAGAAATCAAATTATTAATAACCTGTGAAAGTTGAAGCTCATCTCCCATCACAATTGCATCTGTGCTTCCTTCGACACTAATATTATAATGCGGTATGGTGAATACTAAATTATCTATAGTTTCTTTTAAAAAATGATCAACGTTAAAGGGCTCTGTATGCAATTCAATATTCCCTGACTGAATTTTTGAGGTATCCAGCAATTCAGTAATTAGATTATTAAGTTTATCTACGTGTACTGATACCTTCCCAAGAGTATCCAAAAATTTCTCTGTGATTCCTCCCGAGCTCATCCTTTGCAAAAGTTGCACTAAACCTTTTATTGTCGTAAGAGGTGTTTTCAGCTCGTGGCTTGCAATAGATAGAAAATCATCTTTTCTTCTTTCCATTTCCCTCTTTTCACTGATATCTTCAATAGCTAATAAGATTCTGTCTTTATAGCTACCGTCGAATTCGATTCTGTAAGCATTTAAGAGCATCAGCCTTTTTCCAATATAGGGGAAAGTATGCTCTACTTCAAAATCGGTTACTGGATTGCTTGTGGGAAGAATTTTAATTAAAAGTTCTTTTAGTGCTGGGATATTCCATTGATTATTTCCCAATTCGTAAAGAATTTTCCCTACTGTTTCTTCTGAAGTAACTTTAAATGTTTTTAGGAAATGATTGTTGGCACTTAAAACTTTAAAATCAGGGCTAAGAACCAGCAGACTTTCTCTGACGGTCTGAATAATACTCGATAGAAATATTTCACTCTCAACAAGTTCCTTAGTTCTTTGGGCAATTTTACTTTCAACCGACTCTTTCTCTTCTCGAAGGTCATGTTCAATTTTCTTCCGATCTGTAATATCATTCTGCACTCCTATAAAATGAGAGACTTCTCCATTTTCATCTTTTACAGGCGCAATATAAAGTTCGTTCCAAAACAAATCTCCATTTTTACGATAATTTCTTATCTCTACTCTGCATTCTTCTCCTTTCTCGATACTGGTCTTCAGGAGCTGACGCTGCGATTGGGCACGATCTTCTGCCTGAAGAAACCGACAGTTATGCCCGATAATTTCTTCGTGACTATATCCACTTATTTTCTCAAAAGCCTTATTACAATATACGATCGGATTATCCGGCTGTTTATTATCTGTTATAATAATGCCTGAATTGGCTGAATCAAGAGCTTTTAAATATATGTCTAAATTATTCATTTCTTCATTATTTTTAAAGGATTTTATATCAAATATTTAACCCTTTACTATAATATCAATCTATAAATTTTATCATTCTAATGAGTTTGTAGGTATAGAAAACCAAAAAACACTTCCTTTTTCAGCTTCCGATTCCGCTCCAATCTGTCCACCGTGTTTCTTAATAATTTCAGAGCATATATATAGCCCTAAACCCAATCCTGAATATACCTTTCCTGAGTGATCGGCTCTATAATATCTTTCAAACAAATAAGGTAATATTTCACGATCAATACCTTCTCCAAAGTCTTTTATTTTAACAATAGCGTTATGATTATCCTTCTCTATAATTACATGTAGTTTTCTACTTAAGGGTGCATATTTGATGGCATTATTGATAAGGTTGACAACCACCTGATCTATTCTGCTTTCATCAGCATGCACTATTAATTCTTTATTTCCAAAAAAAATAATTTCATAATCGTCATCTTTTTGAATATTATTGGAACTATTCATTACCATTTGGTAAAGATTAAATTCTGTTTTCTTCAACTCCAGCTGTCCTTCACTTATCCTCGTCACATTAAGTAATTCATCTACCAGAATACTTATTTTATCTACACTTCGAACCGACTGTTCTATAAGTTTTGTATGTGTAGAAGAATAAGGTTTGTCTTTAATACGATCCAAAAACTGTATAGATGCTTTCAAGGCAGTAATGGGAGTTTTGAGCTCATGACTTGCAGTACTAAGAAAATCATCTTTTTTTTGTTCAAAAAGTTTCTTCTCAGTAATATCGCCGGCCATCCCAACCATATATTCAGGTTCTCCTGAAGTACTGTATATTGATCTCCCTTGTGCCTGTACCCAATGTAGAGTACCATCTGGCCACCGGATGGGAAATTCCATTTTATACACCGTTTTATTTTGAATAGATTCTTTTACCAAAGTCTTCAAAAGATCAACTTTTTGTGGTAAGACCGTGTTAAAAAGATCGTGATAAGAAAATTCCTCATTAGGTTGGAAACCATAGATCATTTTAAACTGATCATCACTAGACATTTCTCCTGTTTTCAAGTTGATTTGGGTTGCACCCAAACCTCCCACATCCATTGCTATCTGAAGTCTTGTATTAACTTCATCTACACGACGACGGCCATTTACTTCTTCTGTAACATCATAGGCAACAACCAGTATTGCTTTTTCATTTTCATTTTCATTTAGTCGATTAATAGGTCGATAAACCACATTAAAATATTCTTGTGTATTATGAATATTAACTTTTATCTCTTTCCCATAATATGAATCTCCAGAATTCATTACCTTAATAAGAATATCTGCAAATACATTTTCGGGAGAATTGTATAAACTTCCTAGTAAAGGTTGACCAATAAGCGACCTATCAATTTCCAAAATTCTCAGCAGAGCTTCATTCGCAGCATCAACAATGAGATTATCACCTTTAAAATACCCAATAGCTACAGGTGAATATTCAATCATCGTACGAAAGCGCTCTTCCCTCTCATTAACAATACCAAGAAGTTGTTTCAATTGATTTTGAGATTCAATTAATTCATTATTCGAATATGTCAATTTTTCGTTTATTACCGACAACTCATGAATCATCGCCTTTTCTCTTTCTGCTATCAACGTTTTTTCAGTTACATCATTAGCAATAATTATTATTCTCTTCTGTTTTGTATTATTCTCAGGAAGTAATTTATAGTTTACATCGAAAAAACCTTCCTTAAGCCTCCCTTCTCGGAATACCGGAGCTTTAATAGAATATCCCATGTGTGAGCGCCCTGATCGAAACACTTCTTGTATAATTTTAATATACTCGTGTCCTTCTAATTCAGGCCTTGCCACTAATAATGGTAAGCCCAAGATGGTTTTATCTCTCCCCCATATTTTAAACATCTCATTGTTTGCCTGCTCAATAATCATTTCATCTCCACAATATATTCCAATTGCAATAGGTGCTCTTTCTACTAAAAGTCTAAATCTATTCTCACTTTCTATCAAGGTGGAAATAAGTTCCTTTACTTCTTCCTGCGATTGTTGTAAATTAAGATTGCTTTTAAGAAGATCATTATTGGTATCAGATAATTGCTCATTAATAGCAATATATTCTTCATTCATTGCAGAAAGATCTTCAATAAGCTTTTGCTCTGATATTGATTTTTCGGTGATCGTTTTAACAGCAGCCATCCTATCCGAAACCTCAAAGGCGGTGTGAAGAATGTATCTCATTTTATCATCACTTCCTTTAATAGCCTTGTATTCAAAGTCAAAATAAAACGTCTTGTAGGATCCGTTAACCATAAGATCTGCAGCATAGTTCTTCGCCAGAAAAGTCTGACCGGTTTGCCAAACTTCTTTCAATATTCCCAAAAAGGGTTGCCCATTGAGCTCTGGTAAAGCATCCTGAAAATTTTGCCCGATAATACTACTTGTTTTCCCCCAGAAAGACAACATCACTTCATTAGCATTTAAGATAGTGATATCATCTCCGCAATAGATCGCTGTAGCATTAGGTGAATAGTAAAGAACATTTAACAGTTCATCTGACGTAGATTCTTTGGGTATCTTCATACTTATATAAACTTAGCATATTTATAGCTTATAATAAATGAGTAGAATAACCTCCTATAATGTAAGTCTATAATTGATTCAAACAGCATCAAAAACACTGCCATAATTTCGTTAATAGAGAACAATAGGTTTATAAATCTATTTATTTATTATAAATTTTGTTAAAGATATAAATCAGATTAAAATTTTTTAATAATTTTTTGCACTTTATATACCACATATATTTACAAAGGAACATAATTTGAATGTTGTGACACAAACAGCTAAATATGCATGATAATGATAAATCCGTAGCTCTCATTGGAGGCGGCCCCTCTTCTTTATTTGTACTCAAACACCTGGTATCTAATAATCTAAAGCTTGATAATATTTACATCTTCGAAAAAACCGAGAAATTGGGTGCAGGAATGCCTTATAGTTTGCTTGGAGCCAATAAAGAACATGTTGCCAACGTTTCAGCCAACGAACTTCCGGAATTGGCCGAAAGTTTTCTCAGCTACATTAAAAGATCAGATACTACCGAATTTTCTGAATTTGTGAAAGATAATACAATAAATGAGTACCAGGTCATTCCTCGGTTATTGTTGGGTAATTATCTCGAAGAGCAGTTTAAACTGTATATAAAAGAAGCAATAAAGATGGGTATAAATGTCCATACCCAAAAAAAAACCACGGTTTCTGATATTGAAAAAGATGAGTTCACAGGATCTTACCATATCTTTACCAATGAAGGAATCTGTTATTCTGTTTCTACGGTAATTTTATGTACAGGGCACTCATGGCCGAAGCGGCATGAGGAAATCATTCCCAATTGGTACGATTCTCCCTACCCTCCCTCAAAATTCTGTAAAAAAACAAACTTCCCTGTTGCCATTAGAGGAACTTCGCTTACAGCAATAGATGCAGTAAAATCTATTGCAAGGATGAACGGTGCATTTGTAGAGCAGGATGGGAATATAAGATATGTATTGAACGAAAGTTCTCCTGACTTTTCTATTGATCTTTTTTCCCTTCGTGGTTTTCTTCCCGCGTTACGTTTCCACAGTGAAGACAATGCGTATTCAAGTGAATGGATTATGTCAACAGAGGAAATTCAGGAATATAAAAAAAACAACCATGGATTTGTTGATCTTGATTATGTATATGACAGAAACTTTAAACAGCCTTTGTCTAAAAAGAACAAAATAGTATATAATCAGATAAAATCTCTTTCTATAGAAGAATTCGTAGAAAAAATGTTAGCCATCAGAAAAGATCTAAATAGTTTTGAATTATTTAAAGCAGAATACTCAGAGGCTGAAAAATCGATCAAAAGGCATGAGACCATTGCGTGGAAAGAAACCTTATCTTCCTTTAGCTATGCAATGAATTATCCGGCGAAACATTTTTCAGCAGAAGATATGTTGCGATTGAAAAAGACGCTCCTCCCTTTGATTTCAGTAATTATTGCTGCACTTCCTCAATCATCCTATAAAGAAGTTATTGCCTTATATGAGGCAGGGCTAATCCGTGTTTTAAGTGTTGATGATGAAAGCCGAATCGAACCTCATGAAGATGAAGGTGGTATTTATTATTACAAAGATGAGTATGATAAAAATATTAAAAAACATTACAGAATGTATGTGGATGCAATAGGGCAACAACCTGTAGAATATAACGATATCCCATTTGAGGGATTGAAAAAAAAGAATATGATTAGTTCCGGTTATCTTAAGTTCAAAAGCAAATCTGCAGCGGAGGAGCTGTTAAAAGAAGGAAGAAATGATATTTTAGAATATGATAAAGATCAATATTATCTCAGAGTGAAGGGGCTTAATATAAATGATAACTTTCAGGCATTGGATTACTACGGCCAGGCCATTAAAGATCTTTATATCATGGCAGTTCCTTATATCGCAGGATTAAACCCAGACTACTCTGGCCTGGATTTTTGCGATACTGCTGCTAAAATAATCGCTAACTCCTTGTCTTAAATTATTGAAATTTTAAATCCACAGCAAAAAAATATACCACAATTTACTCTTTTGATACAAGTTGGAATATAGATTGATAATATAAAGATACACAAAAAAGCGTAATTCATATGCGCTATCACACCACATCAAAATAAAATATTAATGGAAAAGGAAATGAACAGAAGAAATGCTATCGGAAAGATAGCAGCAACCATTGCTATTGCAGCGGTAGCACCTCAAACGTTTGCACAGTCGCAAAAAATACAAAAAATTAAAAACTCAAGCAGCGAACTTACGGATCCTACCACCAAGTACCCCAGACCTCCATTCAAAAAACAGTTCCAACCCTTTCCTGGGCTAGCAAGTAAAATGGAGCCTGTTCCTGATCATGGAGAGAAAAGCTATGTAGGTTCTGGCAGGCTAATGGGTAGAAAAGCTTTGATTACGGGTGGAGATTCAGGTATTGGAAGAGCTGCTGCAATTGCCTATGCTCGAGAAGGTGCCGATGTGGCCATTAATTATCTTCCTGAAGAGGAATCCGATGCGCGAGAAGTAATTGAATTGATAAAAAAAGAAGGACGGAATGCTGTAGGCATCCCCGGAGATCTAAGATTCGAAAACTTCTGTAAAGAATTAGTTAAAGAGGCGGTAAAACAATTGGGAGGGCTTGATATTCTTGTAAACAACGCGGGTCACCAGAAGACCCACGAGTCGATCCTAGATATAAGCACAGAGGAATTTGAAAGAACAATGAAAACAAACATTTATGCTCCGTTTTGGATAATTAAGGCTGCACTTCCGCATTTAAAGCCTGGATCTTCTATCATTGGGCTATCTTCTGTGCAGGCTTATGATCCTTCTGAGAATTTGTATGATTACGCACAGACAAAAGCTGCCACTACCAGTTATGTAAAATCATTAGCAAAGCAGCTAGGCCCAAAGGGAATACGTGTAAACGGAGTTGCTCCCGGACCTGTATGGACAGCTTTAGAAGTAAGCGGAGGACAAACACAAGAAAATATTGTAAAATTCGGAAGTGAAACACCGTTAGGAAGGCCTGGGCAGCCTGCAGAACTAGCTTCAATATTTGTGCAGCTTGCCGCCAATGACGCAAGTTTTGCAACAGGACAAATTTACGGATCCTCTGGAGGAAGTGGTCAACCTTAAAAAAAGAATGATGTATGAAGAGCAGCAGCAAAATATGGATATTGTGTATTGCAGGAGTCTTTATTTACTGGAGCCTATCAAATAAAAAAAAGGTACAAGATCAGGCTTTCACAGCTCCAGATGGAAATTTTTACAGGAAAGATGAAATTTACCAAACTGCAGATCAAATGCTTTATAAAAATGGCAAACTACTGCCGCAAAAAATTCATCCAAGGTTAACGATAGATGAAATTAATGAGCAAGAAAATAAACCCAGTGATTCGTTATCTTTTACACCAACAGATCATTTAGATGAACTTGAATTGATGAAATCCTAGTAAACTACTAAAACAGACCATCCTTTGGATGGTCTGTTTATACATTTTATCATTTTTTTAATCAATCAACTATAATGTCTGGTAAAATACTTAATCATCGTTTTGAGAGACGGGAGACTGAATTGATTTTCAAGACTACTGTGAAGCCTTGGTATAACTTAAGAATATAATTCCCAAATGATACTTTTAAGATAAAGAGCCCTTTGTTCTTCCAATTAATTCAAAGAAATATATATTCCAAAGGATTAATTCATATCCATATACAACATCTTCTAAGGGGATTGTCAGGATACGGAATCCCATAAAATTATCAGGATTATAATTTACAATGGGAGATTCTAGTCCGGTTCCTGTTAAAATACCATTGACCAATAAGAATCCCGGCATTAAAAGCATATAAATAACAGATGCTTTTCCTATTATTCTTGCATTAAGCATAAAATATAGAATAAAAACAGTAACCCCTGTTGTTAAAAATGTCACCATTGTATAAATTTTAGCATGCTGATAAACTCCCAATCCTAAGGATAAAACAATAACAGCAACTGCAAAATATTTCTCCTTTTTATACTGCCAATTAAAATTGAAGAATTTATTAAGGCAGAAATACGTAAAAATACAGGCAAACGGAATACAGAAAAAGAAAAGTATTTCTTCAAATGGTAATCCCAAAATCGTAAGCCCGATAATGTAATCATGATTAAACCACCATACACCTCGAGCTGTGAACCATATGTCCCATATGATAAATACAAAAGCAACTAAAGCGGCAGATTTGATAAAGGCACCAAAAAACCGACTAAATTTAATTTTATGGTGGAAAGAGAATACGAAGCATATGATGATCGTAAAAAAATTAATTAGAAGATAGGTATAATGCTGCATATATTATTTTTTATTCCAATACATTCTAAAATATCTGATGGGTACCCATAAAAAACCAAAACACTCGCCTTCTTCTTTGGTGATATGCTTGTGGTGCTGCTTGTGAGCTCGTCTTATTCCTAAAAGGTAGGGATTATTTGTCTTGGTAAATAATTTAAATCGCTGATGGATAAAAATATCGTGTACAAAAAAATAAGCCATACCGTACAGTGCTATGCCGATAGCAATATAAAACCAGTGATTGTAGCCATTTACAGTTCCATAATACATTAATGCTATAGTTGGCACGGCAAATATTAAGAAAAAATAATCATTTTTCTCTAAAGAGCCTTCATTACTGTGATCGTGGTGATCTTTATGCAAGCGCCACAAAAATCCGTGCATAATATACTTATGGGTAAGCCACGTTATTCCTTCCATGGTAAAAAAAGTGAGAAGAACAATAAAAAAATTCATACGTATTCATTTAAAATTACATGAAAGATGTTTTATACTCTACATAGCTCGTCATCATTAGAGACATCTTAGTGCTATTTGAAATTCTTATCCTTTGATTTAATATTTTGGAAGCAGGACTTCGCTTAATTTTTTTAAACAATGAAACAAAGTATTTATAGGCAACATATACTCCGAATCTTGAGGATGTAGGGAGTTTCTTTATTCCTTCGAGTGCAATTAAAAATTCTGCTTCTATCTCTTTTTCTATAGAAGTCTTAACCTGATTATCAAAAATTTCCATATTAATACCAGGAAAATAGCTTCTTCCCAAGTGCTGATAATCATTCTTAATGTCTCTCAAAAAATTAATTTTTTGAAAAGCAGATCCCAATTTCATGGCAAACGGTTTTAATTCTTCAAATAATTTCCTGTCACC
>DKLU01000289.1 GCA_002455915.1 Chryseobacterium sp. UBA6632 | reverse complement strand
TGGCTTCGGGATAGGTATGTCCCATTTTTTCCGTTCCGATCAACGGGTTGACATACTGATATAGTTTTTCGAATTGCTGAGCTTTAAGATTTAAACTAAAAAATAGAAGAAATAGTAAAACAGAAGTTCCTGACCGTTTCATATAGAATTATATTTTTTCGGAGCATAAAATTAAATAAAATTCAATGAATAATTATTTGCTGCATTATTTATCAGATTAATTTAGAGACAATCCATTCAATATTTATTATTTTTAAGAAAAAATAAAACGTATGAATCTTTATACACAACCGATGTTGCGTGAAGACGCTCTGAAAGATAAAGTAGCGATTGTTACAGGCGGCGGAAGCGGTCTGGGAAAAGCAATGACCAAATATTTCCTTCAATTAGGCGCAAAAGTGGTGATCACTTCCAGAAATTTAGAAAAATTACAGGGAACAGCGAAAGAGTTGGAAGATGAAACAGGCGGAAAAGTACTTTGTGTAGCCTGTGACGTGAGAAACTGGGATGAAGTGGAAGCGATGAAAGAAGCCACTTTAAAGGAATTTGGTAGAATTGATATTTTATTGAATAATGCCGCTGGAAATTTTATTTCTCCCACCGAAAGATTAACCCACTCGGCTTTTGATTCTATTTTGGATATTGTCTTAAAAGGAACAAAAAATTGTACACTTTCTATCGGTAAACACTGGATCGATTCTAAAACCCCGGGAACGGTTTTAAATATTGTAACTACCTATTCATGGACGGGCTCTGCGTATGTAGTGCCTTCTGCTTGCGCAAAAGCAGGCGTTTTAGCCATGACAAGATCGCTTGCGGTAGAGTGGGCAAAATATGGAATCCGTTTTAATGCGATTGCTCCGGGACCTTTCCCTACAAAAGGGGCTTGGGACCGATTACTTCCTGGAGATTTGCAGGAAAAATTCGATATGAAGAAAAGAGTTCCGTTGAGAAGAGTAGGAGAGCATCAGGAATTAGCAAATCTTGCCGCCTATCTGGTTTCCGATTATTCTGCGTATATGAATGGTGAAGTCGTAACCATCGACGGCGGAGAATGGCTTCAGGGTGCAGGAGAATTCAATATGCTGGAAGATATTCCCCAGGAAATGTGGGATGCTCTGGAAGCAATGATTAAAGCGAAAAAATCAAACTGATTTTTTGGGATGGAAGATGGAAGTCTGAAGCTAGAAGTTTTGGAAAGTCTTTTTATTACGACTGACTATTAATTAATGTCAGTCATGAACTTCCTTCTCCCATCCTCCAGCTTCCATCCCAAAAATTTAACATAATAATTACAATCACAAGGCTTCTCTCTTCGGGAGAAGTTTTATTTTTGTGGCTTTGTTAATTAAAAATAGATGATTATGAATTTCAGATTTTCAACTGTATTCTTACTGCTTTTTGCATTAGGTTTTTCGCAGGATCTTAAGGTGATGAGTTTTAATATCAGGCTTAATGTAGATTCAGACAAAGAAAATGCATGGCCAAACAGAAAACAGGATGTTGCAGATTTATTAACGTATTATCATCCAGATTATTTCGGAGTTCAGGAAGCGCTTCCGGAGCAGATGAAAGATATTAAAAACGGGTTGAAGAACTACGATTATATTGGCGTTGGCAGAGATGACGGTAAAGAAAAAGGTGAATTTTCCGCTATTTTTTATGATACCAACAGGCTTCAGGTTGTAAACTCAGGAACATTCTGGCTTTCTGAGACTCCTGAGAAACCTTCTAAAGGTTGGGATGCGGCGTTAAACAGAATTTGTACCTATGCCGTTTTTAAAGATAAAAAATCTAAAAAAGAATTTATGGCGCTGAATCTGCATTTCGATCATATCGGGAATGTTGCGAGAGTGAAATCTTCTGAACTGATTTTAAAGAAGATCAAAGAAATCAATCCTAAAAATTTACCTGTGACCGTGAGTGGTGATTTTAATTTAACCGAAGATTCAGAACCGATTAAAATTATGTCTCAAAATTTACAGGACAGTTTTTATCATTCAGAAACAAAACATTACGGACCAAAAGGAACGTTCACAGGTTTTGATGTGAATGAAATTCCAAAAGAGAGAATAGATTATATTTTCGTAAAAGGTTTTAAAATAAAATCTCACAGACACATCAACGACAGAAGAGAAAATTTACTGTACCCGTCAGACCATTTTCCTGTTCTGACAGAGCTTTCTTTCTAAAATTTAATGAGTCGGAAAATCAATTTCAAATCCAATTCCTCGCAGGGATTGGATTTTTATTTGGTCGTCATGCTGAAAATATTTTCTCAGTCGGCTGATAAAAACATCCAGGCTTCTTCCTGTAAAATAGTCGTTCGTTTCCCAAAGATTATCGAGAATATCATCTCTTTTCAATGCTTTTTTATTGTGTTTTAAAAAGTACATCAATAATTCCTGTTCGCGGATGGTTAACCGAACATTTTCTTTGGGATGAACGAGCAGCAGTTTTTCTGTGTTTAAAGTATATTCGCCGATTTTAATTTGTGTTTCAACCGTTGCTGGCGTTATTCTTTTCAGAATATTTTTAATCCTTAAAACCAATTCTTCAGGATCACAAGGTTTGGCGAGATAATCATCTGCGCCTATTTTTAATCCGGTCAGTCGATCGAGTTTTTGATTTTTAGCCGTTAAAAATAAAATAGGAAAGTCGGGTTTTTCTTTTAAAATCATTTTAGCCAAAGAAAATCCATCCAAATTGGGCATCATAATATCTAAAATACCAATATGAAAGTAAAATTCCGTCGTCAAAAGTGGAATAATGTCCATCGGATCCTGAAACCAGGTCACGTCAAAATCTTCCAGTTCCAGATATTGTTTAAGGATCATTCCGAAATCAGAATCGTCTTCTGCCAAAAGGATTTTAGTTTTCATAAGGAAGAATGATTTTAAAAGTTGTGCCTTCGTTTACCATGCTTGAAACGTCTATTTTTCCGTGATAACTGTCGATTATATTTTTTACAAAATACAATCCGAGCCCCAGACCTTTGCTATTGTGAATATTGTTGGATTGTATTCTATAAAATTTCTCGAAAATATTCTTCAGTTCTTTTTTCTCGATTCCGTTTCCATTGTCGATTACTTTTATTTCAAGAATATTTTTAGGGATATTGATCTCTATTTTCACCTCCGAAGCTCCATACTTTACGCTGTTTTCGCAAAGATTTTTGATAACAGTTTCCATTAAATTTTTATCAAAAGGAATTTCCTGATCAACCG
Organism: Chryseobacterium sp. UBA6632; assembly: GCA_002455915.1. Classification (GTDB taxonomy): domain Bacteria; phylum Bacteroidota; class Bacteroidia; order Flavobacteriales; family Weeksellaceae; genus Chryseobacterium. The sequence continues at coordinate 3,546 of DKLU01000289.1, read as the reverse complement.
AATTTTTCAGATCAAATAAAATGGTAGGATACGTAAAGGCGAGATCTTTAATGAAAAAATTCCAGTCCTGAGGTTGAATTTTCGTCAGTTTTTCTCCAGATTCGTCTTTGTGCAGCTGAAACATCAAGCTTTCCAGACGGATAATCTGCCGATCAACCAAATGAAGCGTTTTCGGATTATAGTCTTTTTTTAATGTTTTTGAAGCAATTTTTAAAGTGGCAATCGGTGTTTTGAATTCATGAGAAATGTTATCCACAACCGTGTGCAAAACTTCCACCTGCTTTTGCTGTCGGATTAAATTTTTAACCGTAAAAATATAAAGCACTAATACCGAAAACAGAATGGCAATGCAGCTCAGAAAAAGAAAAGTAAGCTCTTTGAAAACAAGACTTTTGATATTTAAAATTTCAAAATCGGTGCGGCTTTTTATAAGAAAACTGTTGTCTCTTTCAAGTTTTCCGTTGATGTCGTTTGTGGATTTTGAACTGGTTTCCCATCTTCCTGTGTTGGTGATTCCGGGTTTTACCAGTTGATTTCGTGTTTCAAATATCGTAATCGGGCTTTCCAGAAGCTGAACTTTGGTAGGAAGCGAAACAATGGATAAATATTGAATTCTTACCGCGACTTTATAACCTTCTTTTTTGAATAAATTATCAACATAATCACTGAAACTTTTCTGATTGGTCTTTCTGTTTTGATCAAAAAGATTTAAAAACTCTTTTTGTGTAATTTTTTTATCGTTGTATTGAGCGAAAATGTTTTGGAGATCATCATCCGATGCTTTTTTCAACCCTTTTTTATCTTCCAGATCATCGGTATAGGTCGAAAGGCGGTTATTCATGTCCCGGTAAATTTCCCTTTCTTTCACCTGATAGGTTTTGTACATAAAATAGCCCTGGATTCCCAAAAGAATCAGAAACAAAGTGGTAAAAAGAACAATGAGATTTTTACTTTTCAACATCATAATGACAAATATAAAAATTTAGCCTTTCCCAAATAGACGTTAACCGATCATTAACCTTCCATTAACCGAAATTTTCCTCAACAAGTTAGAATTTTACACCATAAAATAAAGCTAACAATGAGGTATAAAATTCTTTTTTTCTTATGCTTTCCTATTTTTCTTTTTTCTCAGACAAAAAAAATCGAGGGAACGGTTTCGAATGATCGCAATGAGAAACTTTCTTTGATTGCGATTGAAGTATATGATGCTCAAAATAAATTACTGAAAACAATATCGACTTCTGAAAACGGAAGTTTTATTTTGGAAGGAATTTCGGATCAATCTGTAAAGTTGGTCATTAAAGATCTGGAATATGCCAAATTTGAAAAAGAACTGAATCTTGAAAAGCAAAATCAGCCTTTAGCCATTATTTTGAAGAAAGATATTCAGGATATTCAGGAGGTTGTGATGACGAAGCAAAAACCTTTGGTGAAAAGGAAAATCGACCGCTTGGAATTTAACGTGGAAAATTCTAATATTTCTTCACTTAATGCCTGGGAAATTCTTAAAAAGACTCCCGGAGTTACCTCAAGCAATGATGTTTTGGCGATAAAAGGAAGTCAGAGTATTGTTGTAACGATTAATGATAAAAGAATTATGCTGACCGGTGATGAACTGAAAAATCTTTTGGAAAACACTCAAGGCGACGAACTGAAGTCGGTGGAAGTAATTACCAATCCGCCTGCAAAATATGAAGCATCCGGAAGTGCCGTGCTGAACATTGTGATGAAAAAAAATAAAATAGAAGGCTATCGTGGCACGGTTTCTTCCAAATATGTTCAGACTCAATATGCAAAAGGGGTTGCCGGGATTTCTCAATATTATAAGAAAAACAAACTTTCGGTAATGGGAAGTTATTATTTCGGAACCGGAACCTATTACCGAGAAGGTACGGACTATGTAAATTATATTGAAGACAAGCAACGATGGGTAAGCACGATGAATCGTAAAGACAAAAATAAAAGCCAGAATACCGTCAACTTTAATATTGAATATGAGATCGACAGCCTTACGAATGCCAGCTTAAACTATTCCGGATATTTCAGTCCGAAGTCGTATGGAGTGTATGATGTTCCGACTTTAATTTATAATGATCATGATGTTGCGGAGTCGAATTACAGAACGATCAACGATCATTTTTCACGCTCCATTAATAATTCTTTGAGTTTTCAGATGGATAGAAAACTTAATAAAAAAAGTAAACTGACGTGGACGAATTATTTTGCAGGAAACAATGCTCAGAAAGATCAAAATGTACTCACGCATCTTGATTTTGTGAATGATTTGCCTAAAGAAAATAACTTTTTAACGCATAATAAAAGTGCCGTTCAGCTTTATTCCACGCAATTTGATTATCAATGGAAAAATGAAAAGTGGGAATTGGAATCTGGGTCTAAATACAGTTTTGTAAAGACCAACAGCCTGATGGATTTCTCAGATAATGAAAATGGTCAGCTGCAATACAGAGCCGATAAAAGCAATGTTTTTGATTATAAGGAACACAATTTTGCCCTTTATTCTTCATTGGCTTACAATCCCGGAAAGTGGAACTTCAAAGCAGGTTTGCGTGCCGAGAAAACAGATTTGGAAGGCGTAGTTTCCGAACCGTATGAAGTGAATAAAAATAAATACTGGAAATTGTTTCCGACATTATATGTTCAATATACAACAGAGGGAAATCATCAGTTTGGCTTGTCTTACGGGAAACGAATTAGCCGACCATCTTATTCTTGGTTGAATCCTGCAAAGTCGTATTACAACTTGTTTTCCTATTTCCAGGGAGATCCCGCTTTGAAGGCGACGATTGTTCATAATCTCAATTTTACCTACACCTGGAAAGAGTGGAATATCGATTTTTATTATCGAAAAGAAATCAATCCATCGATGGAGATTTCTTATCAGGAGCCCAGCAATAATAATCTGATTTATCATTTTACCAATATAGAAAAAGGACAGGCGTATGGATTGAGTGTATATAAGAACTTCCAGATTAAACCTTGGTGGAGCCTTAGTGTGTCTGAAAATCTTGAACATAATGAAAACTATTTCATAGGAGTTGATAGCATTTTGTACAAAAATAAAGTATGGAATTTAGGCTCTGATATTTCCACAAGTTTCACTTTAGATAAAGCTTCGGATTGGAAGCTGGAAGTGGGGAATCGATATAATACACCTGCCATTCAGGGGACTTTCAGGATTTCGGGATCGTCTTCAACATATTTGGTGATGAATAAAAAATTCTTCAATAAAAAGCTTGAAGGAAGCCTCATGTTTAATGATATTTTTAAAACTTCCGGAGAGAAAATCAGTACGAAATATGCCAATCAGGACAATTATTTCTTAGATTACCGCGATACCCAAAGTTTTATTATTTCATTGAAATTTAATTTTGGTAATCAGTCGGTGAAAAATGCGAAGTCGATTAAAAAAGCAGATGAGCAGGGGAGGATGTAGTGTAATAAAGTGATTTTAATTTTTCCTATCTATATCCAATAAATGTATGTTGAATGGTTTTTAGGGTTCCGGCTCGGCGGCTTCGCCGT
>DKLU01000288.1 GCA_002455915.1 Chryseobacterium sp. UBA6632 | reverse complement strand
AGCGAAGCATGACCAATCCTATCTTCCGAAGTTGCTCGAAATTCAAAACTTTTATTTTCAGGAATCGTAACTTCAATATAGTACGTTTCCGAAACTCCAACAATCAAGCGATCGACTTCCACAGGAACAACGTCGTTCCCGTCATTTCCAACCACTTTTATTTTTCCACCGCCGAAATTCAACCAGAAATAGGTGGATGAAGCCCCATTTGCGATTCTCAACCGAACTTTATCTCCCGCTTTTAATTGAGAATATTCAGAACTTGGCTGTCCATTGATGAGGAATTTATCATAATACACATCACTTACATCCATTGCTTCCATTCTTTTCCATTCATTCAGCGCTTTTGTTCCGAAATTGCCGGATTTTATCGCTTCCCAATAACTTTGAACCGCATTTTTCTTAATCGCATACCAATCCGTATTGGCCATATGAAGTCTTCTTGCAATCTGCATCGGATCTTCATCACTCCAATCTCCTAACAATACAGGAATTTCTTTGGTATAATTCACTTTTGGTTCACCTTCTCTTTTGTTGAAAACCAGAATTCCGTTCATTCCGATCTGCTCCTGCAAACCTTCGTGAGAATGATACCAATAGGTTCCGTTTTGAGAAATTTTGAACTTATATAAATGCGTTTCTCCTGGTTTTACAGGCTTTGTTGTCAAATATGGAACACCATCATGTTCATTGGGCAAAATCACGCCATGCCAGTGAAAACCTGTGTTTTCTTTTAACATATTATGAAGATAAATTTCCGCAGTGTCTCCTTCTGTAAAATATAAAGTTGGAGCCTGTAATTTTCCGTTTACAGCGATCGCACGACGGTTTTTTCCTGTAAAATTGACGATCGTATCTTTTACATATAAATCGTAGCGAACCGTTTTTCCTCCAAAACTTACTTTTCCATTTTCTGAGTTTCTTTTTAAAACAGAATTTTGAGCTTCTGGTTCAGATTCAGTTTGATTTGAAGAATGATTTTCAATTTCCACTAAATCCATTCCGCATTTTTGGCATTTTCCGGGATTATCGGAAATTACTTCCGGATGCATTGGACAAGTATATTTTTGAGATTGGAAATGATCTTGAGATTGAGGTTTAGGTTGAGATTTTGATTGCGCTAAATTTTTATTTTTAGAGTTTAAAACAGGCTTATTAATATTTACATTCTTCACCTTTTTTACATCATTCTTTTTCTCAATCTCAATTTTATCCTTAACCTTATTCTTAATTTCTGTTGATTTTATCTCCGTTTTCGGTACAGACTTTACTTCCGGTTTTGCAACAACTTTAGGTTTTATGATAACTGATTTTTTCCTTAAAGTCATTCCGCATTTCGGGCAGTCGCCTGGTTTTGAGGAAACTACTTCAGGATCCATCGGACAGGTAAAATAGGTCTTTGTTGTTTGTGAAAAACTGAAAACGGAAAATAGAAGCATCAGAAATAGTATGAGTTTTTTCATAATATTTCTAGGTTTTTTGAAGTTGTATAGCTTGAATTTTAATACTTTAAATATTGGACCGGCTTAAACTTTTTTAAAGCTACTTCCCGCTTGGAATTTATGCTGAGCGAAGTCGAAGCACTATACCTTTTGTTTCGCTTCGCTGCACAAAAGGATGCCGTTGCAATCGGGGCTAGGTTTTTGTCATTCACTAAAACACTTTAAAAATATCCACAAAATTCGTCATTTCGTAGGAATCTACGACACGAATATTTAGAATTTATTTCTAGCATGTTTAGATCCTTTCAGGATGACAAACTTTGAAAACAATTGTTTAACTGATTTACCTAATACTTCTGAGTTTTTAACGCAAAGGTCGCAAAGATTTTCTTTAGATTATTGAGAATATTTTTAAGTTAGCAAAGGCGTTTCACTTAAATAAGATCTCAAAGTTTGTGGAGAATCTGTTGAACAATTTATATAAAGTAAATTTTAATTTAAGCTATACAACTTATTATTTTAAAATAAGATACAATTATTATTTAATTGTAGATTTTACGTTTCCACAAGAAAGCATGGATTTTCCGTAGTAAGGATTTACGATTTTAGCTTCATCGCTCAACCAGCTGCCGTCTGCCATTGGACAATATTGAACGTAAACCGGATTTTCAGAAACTTTAAATTCCTTTGCCAAAGCAATCATATTGTCTGAAAGATTCATAAACGTTTCTCTTTGAGTGTTGATTGTTCTTGCTTCTGAGATTGCTGTTGCATCTTTTCTGAGAATATTCAAATTTCCTTCTGAAACCTGCTTAACATCGATTGCAGAAGCAGTTTTGATGAATTCGGTCGCCGCTTTTGACGTTTTGTCTGCATCATCTGAAGCTAAAGCTGATTTTATCGCAATGTAGTTTTGATAAAGCTTAGTAACCTGCACATCTTTTTTAGATTGTGCCGCAATTGAAATAATTGAAAATAAAGAGAATACTGCTGTGATGATATGTTTTTTCATTGTTTTAAATTTTAGAATTAATTGTATTGATCGTCTTAATTTTAACACAAAGAGCGCAATAATTTTCTTGAATGTTTGAAAATATTTTTGTTCGCAAAGGCGTTTCACCCAGCCAAGAAGATAACTCTTGTTATGAATTATTTTGAGACAATCAAATGTTAAGATAGAATTATTAATTGTATTGCTCATAAAGCAAGAAAGCCTGTCGTTCGTAATGATTTTAAAATCAAACGACTGACGAATTCTAAATTCTGAAATTACAATGGTCAATAAAGATTGGAACCGACCAAATTTCCGGCGGCGCATTGATTTGAATTTGAGTAAATTTTGTAGCTGAAAAAGATTGATCTACAAAGAAAAATTCATTTTGTGGAAGCTCTGAAATTTGTTGTAAGAAATCAATTTTAAGAAAATCTGATTTTTGAGAATCATCAACTTTTAATAATTTAATTTCTGTTTTACAACAGTCTTTCTTTGTTTTAACCCCGCATTTACTACAAATATCGTCAACTTTCTGGCTTACAGAAGCCAATTCATTCATGCAATAATGAACGCTGAAAACTGCCCCAGAAGAGAATCCGAAGTAGAAAACAGAGAATAATATGGCAAGAATCTTTTTCATTACAAAGCAAAGGTAAAAATATCTTTGAGATTGATGTTATAAAATTATGTATTGTTGTTATAAAATTTGGTAAAAATAAAACCTCCTGAAGATTTCAAGAGGTTTTGTTCTATTTTTATTTCCCGCAGATTTTTCAGATGATTGAGAATATTTCCTTCATCCTGCTCCTTCTACCTGCAATCTACTCTTATTTAATCTTAAATTCAAGCTTTACATTAAAGAAACGTCCTGTTAAACGTACAGGAACCGGATATGCCATATTTGTCGCTGAATCTGAGATCCATTGATTAGCCACCGTATTTCTAATGTTAAAGGCATTAAAGACCTGAACTCCCAACGTTAATTCTTCAAAATTTCCCCAAAATCCATACGCTGATTTCTTTTCTTTAGGCTCTATGAAAGCATAAGAAAGTCCTAAATCCACTCTTTTATAGGCTGGCAACGTTTTCTGATAGCTGTAAGGATCTGTAAAAACAGGTGCTCCTGTGGGTAATCCCATGGCGTAAGTCAATGTCAGATTTACCTTCATTTTCGGAAACTGCGGCATATAATCCTGATAGAACATCGCAAACCTGAATCTTTGATCGGTTGGTCTCGGAATATCTCCTCTTCCGTCTATATTTTCATAAACCCTGGCATAACTTGCAGACAACCAAGAATCTACTCCGGGGACAAATTCTCCATATAAGCGGGTATCGATACCATAAGCATAACCCGTTGCATTGTTTTGCCCCGAATAACGAATCCTCACATTATCCATATAATAAGGAATCAGGTTATTCATTTTCTTATAATATGCTTCCGTTGTTAGTTTAAACGGTCTGTCATACATATAAAATTCATAATCATTCGCTAAAATTGCCTGGATTGAACGTTGAGATTTGATATTGCTGTTAAAATTCCCATCTAAATCCTTGATTTCCTTATAAAAAGGCGACTGATAATAAATACCTCCGGAAAGTTTAAACAACATATCAGAATCCCAATCGGGTTTGATGGCAAACTGAACTCTTGGTGAGAAAATAGTTTCTTTATTGAAGCTCCAGTTGGAAACTCTAGCCCCGGCATTGATGAAAACTTTGCTTGCTCCCCAGAAAAATTTCTGAGAATACTGTGCGTAAGCAGACATTCTTGTCGGTTCGATATGATTATTTCCTGCAATTCTATAAGCCAGTTCAAGATCAGAATAATCGCCAATTCTAGGATCATCCATAGGTCTTGGCATGCTATATCCCGCAGAATCTATCAATTTCCATTCATTGGTTAAATCTTTAAGGTTTTCTTTTTCATATTTAAATCCAACCTCAAAATCTGTATTCACATTGGGTGAAAAACGAGCCCTGAACTGTGTACCGTAAGTTCTTACAAATAAATCATTTCGAGCATGTTCTATTTGTCCGCCCGCATCATAGGAAGTGATCGGATCACCCGTCACAGGATCAAATGTCTGTAAAATATAAGAAGAACCGATAGAATAATACTCTCTTTCTCTGTTTTGATAAGAAAATGCATCTAAAGTAAACTTCCACTTATCCGATGGTTTATAGTTCGCAGAAACCGTTCCCATCATATTTTTATACTTGTCGTCTTCCTTTCCATTGTAGAAAACGGTAAGATTTAGCGGTCGCTGTAAGCTTCCGAAATCTACACTCCTTTCTCTTGGAATCATTTCATAATCATTCTTAGAATAATATCCGATAAATGACAATGATAATTTTGGAGTAATATGGTAATTCATATACGTCTGAAAATCCATATAGACAGGATTGAAATCTGTATCTTCTTTTAACGTATTAAGAATAAGATTCATATTCCTGTATCTTCCTGAAAATAAAGCAGTAAATTTTTTATTTCCGTCTTCATCTTTTTTTCCTGAAGCAAAACCAGCCGTTAATCTTCCGCCCATTAAACTTCCTTCTCCGGAAAGTTCAAATTTTTGAGGTTCTCTGTAATAAATATTCAGCGCAGAAGACATTTTATCACCATATCTGGCTTCAAAACCTCCGGCAGAGAAGTTAACGGTAGAAACCATGTCGGGATTAATCATGCTTAAACCTTCCTGCTGAGAATTTCTAATCAGGAAAGGTCTGTAGATTTCAATATCGTTAATGTAGATCAGGTTTTCGTCATAGTTTCCACCACGAACCATATATTGTGAAGAAAGTTCGGTATTGGAGTTAACAGAAGGTAACGTTTTGATAATCCCTTCAATACCTCCGGAAATACTGGCTACATTTTTAGCATCTTTCGCGGAAATTTTCACATTGGTAATGTCTTTCGTACTTCCTGCTACTTTTTTCTGGAAAACGACTTCCTCAATATCTGTGGTTTTCATCGTATCCTTCTTCTTGGTTTGAGAGAATACTAATACAGGAACCATAAGGCTCAGCGGTAAAACTAGTTTTTTCAAAAGAAATGTTTTAAAATTTCAAACGTGAATATATACAATTTATTTTAACTTATTTAAACTTTCTTTAACATTTATTAAAATGACAACTTCCCTAGCCCCGATTGAAGC
>DKLU01000146.1:13818-21205 GCA_002455915.1 Chryseobacterium sp. UBA6632 | reverse complement strand
GTTTTTGCCTGGATGCCCGCTTTGGCGATTTATTTTAATGATCCGGATGGAAATCAACTGGAATTTATCGCAGTTTTGGAAGGAGAAGGAAAACCGGAATTGGGTGTGCTTTCTTATGAAGATTGGTTGGAGAAAAATAAATAAAACCTGATTTAAAATTTAAATCAGGTTCTCTTTGTTTATTGTTTGATTAATAAATCGGATTATCATCCGATTCTTTGTTAAATCGTCCCTTCGGGACTCTTTTTCTACAAAACAAGACAGGCTTCGTTTTCACGAAGCCCATCTCTATAAGAAAGTTATTAGTTTTTCTATTTTGTGAAAATTTCTTTCAGCTGAGAAACAATATTGCTGTTTCCGGAAACGGTGATATCTCCAATTTTGTCGGCGATTTTCTCCATGTATTCCATTTCTTTCAGCTTCCAAAGGACTTCGTTTTCTTCCATTAATTTCGCTGTGTTCAACAAACTTCTTGTGGAGGCGGTTTCTTCACGTCTCATGATGCTGTTTGCCTGAGCTTTTTTCTCAGCAATCAAAACCTGATTCATGATTTCCTTCATTTCTCCTGTCAAAATCACATCTCTGATTCCTGCATCAGAAGCTTTCAAACCTAGTTCTTCGCCTTTGTTTCCAAGATTTTCAAGGATTTCTTTTCCTACAGAATCTTTTTTCACAAGCAATTCATCCAACGTCAAAGCTCCAACAAATTCACGCAAAGCCAATTGCATCAAAATATATAATTGCTTATCATATTCTTTATTTTCCATTAACGCTTTTTCGATGTTTTCCACCTGAAAACGCACGTAGAAATTGATACGAAGCATCGCTTTATCTTTCGTCAACAATTCCTGACCTGCAATTTCCATTTGCTGCATTCTAACATCAACAGATTTTACTTCAATTGAAGTTTCATTATTCCAAAAGTAGTAGGTTCCAGCTTCAAGAACTTTGATTAATTTCCCGTCAATCAACAAAAGTCCTTTATATTGATTCGCTACCACAAACTTTCTTACGAAATTTTTCAACTTCATATTTTCAAGAATTGTTTTAGAAATTTTCTCTGTGATTTCAACTTTCGTTAAATCAATTTTTTGAAATTCTCTGTTCAAAACTCCTTTCCAGAAAGCGTATTGACCAACATTCAGAACTTCTTTGAAAATTCCGTTTTCGTACACCAAAACGATTTCACCGTCTTTCACTTCAACCACTTCCAATAGAGATTTCAGGCTTTCATTTTTCAACAAAAGATTTAGATCTGTATTTGATTTAAACAAAGATTTCATATCATAAATTTCCACAGATTTGTTTCCAAACATCCAGAAATCACCTTCTCTTAAAATCTCAATCAGGTTTCCGTTTCTGAAAACCAAACCTGTTTCATACGCTTTAATTTGTACATTCTTTATCATCGTTTTAATATTTTAAATGGTTATTAATTTCAATTAAAAAAAAAAGAAAATCCGGAATTTCTTCTTCCAAAAACGGCGGAAGGAAAGCAATTCAGAAAAATTCGTTGAGCTTAGAATCTTATTTTCACATTCAGTTTCTAAATATTCAGATTTTGGGCGTGTCCCTCGCCTTACCTTTACCAGCAGCTTGGGTCGCTACGTTCACTTCTATCTTTTTTGTTCACATTTCGACTTCGCTCAATGTGACAAAAAAGGATATCCGTTACCATCGCTCACGCGGACGATCGTCCTTTTTAGAAAATTCATCCAAAAAATTATTGATTCTTCGTCTCCATTTCATTTTCAGAAAATATCTTTTCTTACAGGCTTTTTCAAAATGTTGATTCAACAACTGAAAAAATCCCAGACTTTTCCATGAATATTTTTAATGAGAATATTCAAAACTCGAAAAAAAATAGATTTTGAGTCTATTTTCAACCTACGTTAAAAATGTAGTGCTCTAGCCAACTGAGCTATCTCGTGCGTAACGAGAGTGGGAATCGAACCCACGCATTCAAAAAAGCTATTACTCTAACCGGGCTGAGTTATATTTCCCCAAAGGAAATAGAAGGATTCGAACCTCCGACCCATAGCGCATGGTAGAAGTTTTTTGGCAAACTCCTGAAACCTTCAAGTCAAGTTGAACAGAACGAAATAATGTTTCTCAACAAATTCTTCTGCAATGGTGTTATACAGAAACACTCAACAAGACCTGCCTGATATTTTGACTAAAACCTGTTTTTCAAAATTTTAGTGTTGTTCTATTTTGATGATGCAAAGTAAAAGGGAAATTGCGCATTGTTTTTGCGCTGTTATTTTTTTTTAATAATTTTCTTTTGTCTTGAAACAAAAGAAACAAAAGTTCAAGACTTGGAAAATTCCGCTAAAAATTAATTCTGTTCTCTAAAAATTCTAAAACTCGCGCGAATCTGGTATTTGTTCTTCGATTCAGTATTGGTCTCGCGCTCAAACAGTAGAATTTTCTTAACGTTCACAGAATTAATTTTCTTGACGCTTCATTTTCCTATGTCAATAAAAAAACTCCCTTTTTGAAAGGGAGTCATTGTTACATTTTTAGATTGCTAAATTGTTACATTATTATTGTTGCAGACACCAATGCAATATTTTCGCAATATTTTTGGCATCATCAACACCTCTATGATGCGTGCCTTCAAGCTTGAGATTCAATTCTCCTAAAGCTCTTGCCATACCGACACTTTTACGAACTGTCGGATGCAATTCTCCGAACAAAGTTTTCACGTTAATATGATCGTCACTTAAAGGATAATCGATATTGAATCTTCTTGCCTGATTTTGAAGCATATTCAAATCGTAGTTTCCATAGCTTGCCCAAGTCAGATCTTCAGAATCGTATTCTACTCTCAGAATATCTAATGCATCTTCCATCAAAATACCTTCCTCATCAAGCATTTTCTGTGTGATGGAAGTAAGTTCCGTACAAAAAGGACTCACTTTTGAAAATTGAGGTTTTACTAAAATCCCTCATTTTTGGAAATCTTACCGGTTTTTGCATCCATTATGCAAACTCGATGATTTCACTTTCCTGACCTCTCGGCGGTCGGTCATTCCAACACGTGGCTTCAAGGTCTATAATTAATATATTGTCTGTTGTTTTCATTTGTTTAAAAAAGTTAATTGTTAATGGTGGGAAGATGGATGTGGGAAGATGGAAGTTTTTATAGTGCGTAATGTACTTCCAGCCTCCAGCTTCAGACTTCCAGCCCAAATTCACACCAAAATTTCCCTCAAAATTTTGGCGGCGTTGTAGGCATCGTCTGCTCCGCTATGATGACTGCCTTCAAAATCCATGTTCATATAATTCAGGGCTCTTTTTAAGCCCATCATTTTATAATGCCCGATGTAATTTTTGAATTGATACATCACATTGATATAATTTTCAGAAAAAGGATTTTCAATTCCGAGATAATCGCATTGTTCTACGATTTGCTCTTTATCAAAATTTCCAAAACCGGCCCAAGTAAGCTGAGTTGAATGATACTCATCTCTGATTTTTTCGCAGGCTTCTTCGAAATAGATTCCTTTTTCTTCAATTAATTGTGGTGTAATTCCCGTGAGATTTGTACAAAATTTATTGATTTTAGACCTTTCGGGAATTACATAAATGCTTTGTTTCTTGGAAATTTCTTGTGTTGTTCTGTTTAATTCGCAAATTCCTATTTCTATAATATCGGTTTTTTGTCCGGTCGGAATTTTATCGTTTTCCCAACATGTGGCTTCCAAATCGATAATGATTATTTCATTGGTTGTTTTCATAATTTTTGGTTTAGAGGATAGAAGCGCGAAGTTGGAGGCAGAAAGTAAATTACGCGCTGTAAAAACTTCCATCTTCTCGCATCTAGCTTCCATCTTATTAATTTCTCGGAGCAAATGGCGGAGTCCACTTTTTCTTTTTCATAAATTCTTTAACTTCTTCGTAAGAAATTGGATAAAAATTATGACAATCTACACCGACATCGAAGCTCAGAGCCATTTCATCATCCGGCAAAGTTCCGTGTGAATGACCGTAAAGTTGCCAAACTCCGCGATGTGAACCATTCCAAGTTCTCATGGCGTAATGAAAAAGGATGATTTTTTGTTTGCCATTGCTGTTTTCAGGCTCATCGATTTTTAGTTCGTGATAATCTCTGATAGACGCGAATCGTTTAGGATAAGTCAGAGCCGCACCTTCGTGATTGCCTTTTATTAAATGAATATTTCCATTTAACCGATCCAAAATTTCTTTCGTGAAATCAGGTTTGCCTAAACTCATATCACCTAAATGATAGACCGTATCGTTCTCGCCGATCCTTTCATTCCATCGTTTGATGAGTTCTTCATTCATCTGTTCTAAAGACTCAAAAGGTCTTTCTGAGAATTTTATAATATTTTCGTGACCAAAATGGTGGTCTGCTGTGAAAAATATATTGGGTTTCATTTTTTTAATTGTTTGTTTTTAACTGTAAAATTTCAGCGTTCTCACTATCATTCTGAATGAAACGAAGTGTAATGAAGAATCTATAATAATTGATGTTGAGATTCTTCCTTCGTCAGAATGACAAACTTACCGTATAAGATTGTAGTTTTAGTTTAATAAATATTTTTAATTAATTTCCTTGAAATGCTTTATAAAAAGCAGTTTCAATTTCCAGCTTATCGGTTTCGACATATCTTCTTGAAAAATGAATTGGGATTGCTTCTTTCACCTCACATTCATTCATAATTTTTCCAGATGCGGATGCGAAACTATGATAATTGATTTTTGCAAATTCCCGATCTTCATCTTTGTAAAATGTTTCGATGTAAACCATATCCGCATTTTTGAAAACCGCTTTGATTTTTTCATAATTGTCCTCACAAACTGCATGATCCATAATGACGCCTAATTTATATCCTGCATTTCGTGTCAAAAAATGAAATAAATCTGAAGCTTTATAAACTGTTTCTTCAATCTGAATTTCTTTATCGGAATCGTTGTTTTCAAAAGCTGTTTTCAATTCGCTGATCCATTTTCCTTTTTTAAATTCAGAAGCATTTTCATTAAAAGTGACCGAATCTTTTTCCTTAAACAGATAAGCGATGGAATCTGTTTTGTGATCGAGAATGGCAAAATCAACATTTACATATTCATCTTCAAAAAGGAAATTCTGAGTTTCAATGAATTCAAGATTCCAATGTGGAGGACGAATTTTATAGACATTAATTTCTTCTTTCGAAACGATTTCTCGGATTTCATATTCAATAGCATTTTCATCAATTAAATTCCAAGTGTAAGATTTTAATCTGGCTTCAATTTGTTGATGAATATTTTTCGGTCCGCAAATCACGATTTTTTCACCGCTTCCAATTTGATGTCTGAAAATTCCATCAAAATTTGAAAAATGATCAATGTGAGTATGACTGATGAAAACCGCCGAAACGGATTGAACTTCTTTCACCGTCAACAAACTCGCTTCACCACAATCGCATAAATAATGCTTTGCCGAGTTTGGAACTTTTATTAATATACTGATGTCTTCTTTTAAAAGACTTTTTATTTCTGCCTGTAACATTTCTTTTTAATTTTTTTAACCATATTCAATTACTTCTTCTGTCATTCTGAATGAAACGAAGTGGAGTGAAGAATCTCTAATACTTAACGTTGAGATTCTTCCTTCGTCAGAATGACAAACCTCCTGAATATTAAATAATTTTTTATAGCTCAATTTAACACGTAAAAAAGTTTCGATAAAATGAATTACCGAAACTTAATCTTTATTTTAAACAATAAGTTCTTTTGATACTTTTCTACGTACCCCAAAATCAGATTTCCTGATTTTGCACATACGATGATCCGCTGTATGATGGAAAACGATACCTTCCATATTATTCTCCGGATTGCTTAAAAAGTTCTTGATAAATTCAAAATCCAAACTTTCTAAACAAGCTGCCAAAAGCTTAACCAAGCTGTATCAAAAGATACTGAAAGATGCAGCTCAGTTTTCAAGCTTAGCGGTGGAACAACAACATCGTACCCGTAAGCGCGTTAAACAATTGCGTTATTGCATCGACTTTATTGCAGGAATTTACCCAGAAAAACAGGTTCAGCAATTTTTAAATAAGTTACAGCCGATTCAGGAGTATTTAGGCTTCTATAATGATCTGTTTGTGGCTGAACATATCTTTGAGCAACAAGCTACCGAGCATCCTCAGTTTTTATTTGCTTTAGGCTGGGTTAAGGCTCAACAACCGCATGTTGCAAAGAAAGCGGCAAAGAAACTACAGGCTTTATCGACTAAAGATATTTTTTGGAAATAAAGTTTTAGTTCCCAAGTTAACTTCATAGCGGAGTCATGCCGAGTTCTCATTCAATTTCAGGATATACCTTCGGTGACCTACTTTTCTTTCGGGAAAAGTAGGCAAAACCATTNNAAAATCCAAACTTTCTAAACTAAGAATATTATGCCCGTGTTTTACCAATAAATGACCTTTAATATTTTCGGGGTTTCCCTGTACTTTCTCACCGATAAGTTCGTAAGTACCGTCTTCTATCTGACCTGATTCAGCTAAAGCATTGAAACCTTCCCAAAAGTATTGATCGTCTTTATTATCAATATCACACGCTACCCAATGTGGATGATGACCGGTAATAAGATCTGCTTCCTGACACGGAATTGCGCCTTCAGGAGCCATCTTTCCCTTCTTTGCATCGTATCTTTTGTATAATTTACCGTTGATTACTGCACATGCAGAACCATCAAACTTTTGCGTAGCAACAGCTTTTCCATCAAAAACCCAGTTGTTTTCAGGATTAATTTCGTTAGTAACTCTTCCTAAATTATGTATATCTTTTTTGAATAATGTACTTATCTTTTTCATTTTCAGTAGCTTTTTAAGGATTATTTTAAACCTCTACTTCATTATTTTTCATCTGAGTAAGGTGTCTCTGAGCATGAAGTGAAAGGAAATAAATGTATTCATACACATTGATTTTTCCCAATTCGTTCACTGTCATTGTCGTTTTGCAGAGAAGACCTTCGCCGTTTTCCATCAAGTCTAAATAATTTAAACATTGATGATATTGCTGAGAAATTAAACTTCTGATTTCAGTTAAATTCAATTCTCCTTTTGGCTCCATATGTTCCGGTCTTATCCATTCAAAAGCTCCGTACTCACCTACTTTTTCAAACTTTTCTTGATCGAAACTGTAATTTTCTATTTCAAGATTTAAATCAAGATTCAAATAATTTCGCATTGCTTTTTTTGAACCTTTTTCAATGAGAATCAACAAATAAAAGTTTGTGAGATAAATATGTTCTAAAATCTGCTGAACCGTCCAACCTCCATTTGAAGGTTGATAATTCAAAGTTTTATTATCTGTATCAAACCATCGGTCAACCTCATCAAAGCTGAGTTTCAAATGCGTTTTTATATCTTGAATC
>DKLU01000146.1:0-13735 GCA_002455915.1 Chryseobacterium sp. UBA6632 | reverse complement strand
TTATATCTTGAATCAATCTAAAAATATCCATTACAATTTTTTAAAGTTTTTTAAAAGGCTTTCAATATTTTCCTTTCCAACAGGATTCATGGAGTGGCAATAGAAGTTGGGTAAGTCTAAATAATTATCCATACAATATTCTACCAACCATTTTGCACAATCGTAGCCTGTTTTTTCAACAAATTCCTGAGAATTCGGTTTCAAATAATGTTCATCAGCAAGGTCGTGGTCAAAAGAGATCATTTCCGGAAGTCCTTTTTCCAAAATTCGGTTGACAAACTGCTCATAATTTCGAACGATATGCCAGTCGTTTCTGAGGAAAATATCCTGTTTGGTGTAATGATACGCCTCAATCGGATATCTTATATCGTCCAGAAACAGTAATCTTTTTGTTATTTCCATTGCTTTAATTTTTTAATTTGAAAAGTAAATATTCAAAGCTTTGATAATACTTTTCACGTTTGTGTTTGGATAAAATCCGGAACTGTTGATACAATTTATTTCAACAATTTTCCAACCTTCATCGGTTAAACAGATATCCATTACAAAAGCTTCTTCAAGGTTGAACACTTCAATCATTTCATTAGCGAAATTCAATCCGTCTTCTGAAACTTTTTCTTCGAAAGGAGCATTATCATTAAATTTATAATATCCTGCATCGATAACTTGTCCGCCAACAATCCAAAGTCTTGCTTCTTTTATTGTTCGTTTTGCTTCAGAAATTTGAATTAAAGAATCCTCTGTAATTCTATTAGCTTGATTTTTCAAAGCTTCAAAAACAAAATCTTTCCATTCCAATTCATTAAAAACTTTGCCTGTAAAAATTTTCGCTTCGTTGTAAGGTTTAATGAATTTTATTTCATCTTTTTTCCAAATCAATTGTTCTGAAATTTTATGTACAGAAACTTTGTGATTGAGAAGATTTTCACCATAATATTTAGAATACATTTCATACAAATGATTGCCTCCATAAAAAGAACCGGGAAACCAATCTGTATTTTGTTTTGCCAATCTTGCAATCGTCACCGAACCATACACGAAAACATCTTTTCTGTATGTTTCGAAATCGATTTTTTCTGCGGTTGGAGGAATATTAATTACACTGTAATCGATATTTAATTCTTCCAAAGCATCAAAAATTTTGTAATGATCGGGATCGAAATACACATTAGCCTGAACTAAAAAATACATGGTTATTAGTTTTTAAAGGTTCTTTTTATTTACTTTTTACAATACTCGCCAATTCCATTTTTGCATCTTCAGGAAATCCTGAAAGTCCGGGAATATCGTTGTATTCTAAAATCACTTTTTCTCCGCTTTCTGTTTCCAGAAGATCAATCGCAACGATATCTGCTTTGATGTTTTCCTGTAACAATTTTACTTTTTCTACCCATTCTTTTTCCGGCTCAACAATTTGATATTCTTGGGTTAAAGAATTGGCTTTCCAATATTTGCCTTTTCTTTTCATTGCCCAAATTTTATCATTGATAGCCAGATAACGAATGTCATATTTATAATTAATAAATTTCTCTGTCGTCACATAATCCTGATGAATAAACAGTAAATCTTTCAGTTCTTCCCATTGTTCTTCGGTCGAAACCAAACTTTTCCCATATCCACCGTGATGATTTCCAACTTTAACCACGAAAGGAAACTGCATTTCCAGATTTTTTAATTGGGTTGTATTGGTTGCTACATTAAAATCAACAACAGGTAATCCAAGTCTTTTCAATCTATTTAGCATTGATAATCTTTCATAACCCATTAATAATGTTGAAGCTGAATTCACACAAGGAACTCCGGAATATTCAATTAACTCCAAAATATTTCTGTGTTTTATTTCAGGATTTATTGCCCCCAATCTCCAAAAAATTACATCCGGTTTACAAACTCCATCTTCATCAATTACATACAATTCAGCATCTTTTACAATAAATTCTGAGGTCTGAACTTTTTTCTGGACCACATTAAATCCTGCAAAATAATCTTTCCAGTATTTTTCTCCGTTAATGATTAAAATTGTTTTCATTTTTTTATTTTTTTGGATGGATCCTAGAAGCTAGATGAAGGAAGTTAAATTTATACTGTAAAAAAACTTCCATCTCCCATCATCCCACTTCCAGCTATTTCACACCATCATATCAGCACAATTTGAACTTGCGAATGCATAAGGCTTTGCTTTAAACACATATCCCATCCCCAGAATATATCCCATTGCGTCTCTCAAAGCGACGTTGGATTTGAAATCCGGATCGGTGTTAATGTCTGCGTGTACCTCCATTTCCACATCATAAGTTTCCAGAATAGAGCAAATTGCATAAGCGATTTCCACTGATTTATTCACCTCGTTCAGCATACGCTCTTTGATACTGATACTCTGTATTTCTCTTTCTTTTCTGATAAAGGTAAACGCTCCTTTTCCCTCACGAATAAAGACAACTGCCGTAGCATAATTAATAGCATCACCATAAACGTGAGAGTCTGAACCCACACATACTTTCAGTCGATGTCCATTTGCCTGTTCGCGGATGATGGCTTCTTCTACCAACTGTGTGATAGACTGTTGGAAAATTTTTCCCATCATGTTCTGCCAAGTTTGTTGTTGCGTTTCCATTTTTTCTACATGTTTTGTTTTGTATTTGTTTAAATATTTATTTTAACGCAAAGTGCGCTAAGTTTTTTTACCAACTATCTGTTTTTATGTTCGCAAAGGCGTTTCACTCAGCAAAGAAAAAAGAGTTTTTTTGTTGTAACCTTTTCTGTTGATTCATCAGGACTCGAACCTGAACAACAAGAGTCAAAGTCTTGTTTGCTAACCCATTACACTATGAATCAGTTTAATTATAATTGATAAATGATGAGTTATAATTGATTTTATTTTTTAGATTAATCAATTATCATTGATGACTTATCAATTATACTTTTGTACGGAAAGAGGGATTCGAACCCCCAAAACCTTGAGCCTAAATCAAGTGTGTCTGCCATTTCCACCATTCCCGCAAGTTTCATGATTAATAAGTAATGTGTAATAAAAAAAATTATGCTTTATAAATTCATATTAACCTTCGCAATAATTACTCATTGCACATTACTCATTACTTATGTATTAGGTCTGAGAAAAGCTTGTCTATATTTATAAACTATGCCTGTTATATTCGTATAGATCTTCTGCGCTTGACAAACTTTTCCCTTTCCATTTAAACCTATTTCTTTGTGAATTCTAAATCGTCAATTTACTTTGTAGTCAATTTTTAAAATTCACTTGCGGAGCAAAATTCACCATTCACTTATTCACTTTTCTGTACTCTATAAGGGAATCGAACCCTTGTTTTCTGCTCGAAAGACAGGCGTCCTGAACCGTTAGACGAATAGAGCGTTTTTCTTGTGAATTGTCAATCGTCAATTTACTTCGTAGTCAATCTTTAAATTCACTTGCGGAGCAAAATTCACTATTCACATTTCACTTTCTTTGACCATCTGACCAGGAGTCGAACCTGAACAACAAGAGTACATTTCCTGCATGCTGCCATTACATTATCAGCAGTTGGTGGAAGTAGTAGGATTCGAACCTACTCAGCAATGAAGCAACAGATTTACAGTCTGCCCCGACTCTCCAATTTCGGCGTACTTCCGGTTTTCATGAGTAATAAGCAATTGGTAATGAGTAATATTTTATAATAATCTTCCAATTCTTAACTTTTAATTTCTTGTGAAGAAAAACAAAGCCTGTCTTTAATTTTTTGTTTGATATAAGAACTTCTACGCTCGACAAACTTTTCTTTTTCTTCGGAACTAATCTCATTTTAGTTATTTGAGATGGTTATGAGATTGTTCATAACCATTTTATTTTTTTATCTGAATTCACGAATGTTTCACATTTCAAAACTCACTCAGCTTACGCAACGGTTTTGCAGACCGCCCCGACTCTTCCACTTCGGCGAACCATCGTTTTTAATTATAGTTGATAAGAGATAAATGATTATTGATCTTTTTCTCCTTTATAATTTTATAATTTTCATTAAAAAATAAAGCCTGTCTTAATTTTTTGTTTGATATAAGAACTTCTGCGCTTTGACAAACTTTATTTTACCTAAAATTTATATTATGTTTAAAAATTTCATCATCCAGCCTCAAAGTGAGTTAAGAAAAAGCCTGTCTATATTATATCGTGTTTTTGGCGTAAAGATCGTCTGCTCTCGACAAACCTTTTCTTTTTCTCTTTTGAAACAATTAACTTGGTGTGAATTGTGAATAGGTCAATTTGCTTCGCTTGTCAATTTTTAAATTCACTTGTAAAACAAAATTCACAATTGACTATTCACATTTTTTCGTCTGGAAAGCAAGATTCGAACTTGCGACCTCCCGCGTCCAAGACGGGTAAACAACCACCGTTATCTTTCCAGTTTTGCAGATTCACTTTAAAAATCTTCTCCGAGAGACAGTCGGATCCGGAATTTTCCGTGAATCTTCGGTCTATGCGAGAATCGAACTCGCAGTGACTGAGCGACAGTCAGGAAGGTTAGCCATTACCTCAATAGACCTTTTTTATTTGTGAATGGTTAATTGTCAATCCGCTTTGCTTGTCAATTTTTAAATTCACTTGTGAAACAAAATTCACTATTCACCATTCCTATTTCTGTAATCCCAGAAGGACTCGAACCTTCAACCTTCGGCGTATCAGACCGATGCTCCAACCCATTGAGCTATGAGATTGTTTTTAATTTGTGAATAAGCAATCGTCAATCTGCTTTGGTTATCAATTTTAAAATTAACTTACGAAGTAAAATTGACCATTGACTATTCACTTTTTGGGGTATCTCCGGGGATCGAACCCTGTTCTCCGGTGCCACAAACCGACGCTTTACCAAATAAGCTAGAGAAACCATAAAACATAAAAAAGCGCCTCTTTTTGGGAGGCGCTTTATATTTTTAGACGTGTCAGTTTATTAGCTGACCCATTTATATAAGCACCTTTTATCCACAAATTCACTATCAAGAAGAATAATACAAGCATACCCTTGCCCTGTCGGCTCTATACCGGGTTGTCTTGAAGATAAATTAGATATGTTATGTAATTGTTTCATTTTATTTTTCTTGTTTTAAAAAAAGTTTGTTTGAAAGGTTGAAAACTTGTTGCTTTCAATTTTCGGTTGCAAAGTAAAGATGATTTTTTTTAACCCGCAAATTTATTTTTCATTTAAACATTTGAAAATCAATTAATTATGATTAAAATTTAGGATAAAGAATTTCCGTCAGCAATATTTTGCAGATGTCTTAAATACCTAAATGACTGTCTCTCATCGGGTTACTTATCACGCTTTATTTTCTTATTAATTGTTCATTTGTTATTAAATAATTTTCATTTTTATGGTTATTTTTTTTCATTCTAAATAATTTCTGCCCTAAAAACACAAAAAACGCCCCGATCATCGAGGCGTTTCTGCAGTATTTTGTTTAATTTTTTACGAGTTTACAGTAAATAATTTTCAAAGCAAGCACATTTCGCCTCATTCAATATCATCCATTCATATCCGAACGATCCCTTTACTACAGGGCGATCGCATAGATTTAAACTGATATGTGCTCTTTGTATTGTCATAATTTTATTGGTGCAAAGATAATTATTTTTCTTAATTAAAATAGAATAATGGATGATTAGCAGCCTAAATAACCTCATCATTATTGTTAATTATTAAGGATTTGCAGACGCTTCGACTTCGCTCAGCATGACAATGCTAAAAATTAACCGCTAATAAAAACAGTTAGTATTAGAGAGGTCATGCTGGGCGAAGTCGAAGCATTTATAGATAAAATTTTAATGTCCAAAAATTTTACTCCGATTCATTTTATATCTTGAAATATCCTTTAAAATTACTTCATCATCAGGATTGAAATGTTTCAATTCATTCACTATTTCAGAATGGGTTTTAATTTTTTCAGCAATAATTTCGTAAGCAATATTTCTTACGGTCGGCTGAAGCTGAACATCTTTTTTAAATTCATGCTTCATTGCATCCAGATAAATCGATTTTTTCTCGGAAGGCGTCTTTTTATACACTTCACGAATCGCAGAATCCAGATTTTTAACATCGAAGATATTCGCAAAATAGTTATTCAAACAATTAAAAGCATCTTTATTTTCTTCCCAGCCCTGAAGTAGAATTTTTTGAGCTGCTTCCGGTTTTTCCATTTTTTTACGATAAATTAAAGAAGCTTTTACCATTTGGTTATATTTCACATAATCATCTACCACCATTTGATAATAATTGTCGGCATTCTCAACCTCATTAATTTCCTTATACAGATCTCCCACTTTTTCTTTTTGCCCCAATTCTTTATATAATTCAATCGACTTTTTATACTGTTTTGCTTTTTCGTAACAATGGGCTGCTTCAGATTTATTATTTAATTTTTTGAGGTAAATTACTGCTGCTTCGTTATACAATTCGCCGTCTGCCAATGTTTTTGCACCGCGATAATTATCTTTCAAAAGATTGATATACACTTTTGCCGCATTTCTGTAATCTTTCTCGGAAATATATTTTTGCGCACGTTCTTCGTATATATTATGAAGTCTGTTGAAAACTGAGGATTCTACATACGAGCTATTTCCCGCCATCGATCTGCCACCTTTTCCAGCATTGGCATTGTTTATTTCTTTGTCAGATTGAAAAATAACCACAATAAGCACAACAATAGCCACTACTACAAAAATTAAAAAAGTAGCAAACACATCCCAAAAGCTCTTATGGAAAAGCTCGGCCAGAATTCCGAATATTTTAATGAATATCAGGATAAAAAGTGCCGCGATAAATTTATCTGTAAATCTTTGTTTATTCATTTTTATCAGATTTTAAGATGGTTTTATCTTTACTAAATAGTCGATATAATAAGACGATAACACACACGATGAGCAACCAGACAAACCAGTTGTAGCCAAACATATTAATGAGCGGATAAAAAATATAAAGCAACATTCCCAAAAGGATAATCATGAGTAATACTTTCACTCCCGTCGGAATATTTTCGCCGCCGATATCAAAATAATTTCTCTTTACCAGATAATTATAAAGTCCTACCGCTCCTATCATAAAGATGATCAGCCAGACGATTTCCATAAATGAGGTATTATTCTTCGGTGTTGCATTTTGCAGTTCTTCAAAATTATTTTTACCATCATGAATAACAGGAAGTTCGGGTTCTTCTTTTGTTCCGTAATACTTTCCTAGAGAATCGATCATCAAAATTTGTTTTTTATTCCAAATGCTTTTCACCAAACCTTTATCGGCAGGTTTTCCGGTTGATTGTTTCAGAGAATCAGCAATTTTTTTCTTAAAACTTGTTGATTTTTCCTCTACCTGCTGAAAAATTTTCTGATTATAAATCTGCTTCAGAGAATCTTTCGACCTTTTCATTTTATTTTTTGTGATCGCAATATCATTTTCTACAGTTTCCAGATTTCGTCCGCCATTCTGAAGATGATGCTGAGTTACCAAATCATCATTATGTGTGTAAATTTGTCTCGTTTTGTTGAGTTCTCTTGAAAGTTGTGTTCTCTTTTCGCGATAAATAGAATCAATTTTCATATCTATTTCCGTAACTCCCGATTCGAACATCAGCGGATCTGATGGTTTTGAAATTACCGGAAGGTTACTCGTCTGAACATTTTCACTTTTTTCAGGTGTAGAGTTCATTTTATCCCATCGTATCGCAAATCTTATGATGGAAAATATAATAATGATCACCCAAAATATCCAGAAATAGCTTTTTTTACGAGGACGTTCATTATCGGAAAAATTTTCAGCTGAATTATTATTTCCGCCAAATATATTTCCAAATAATCTACCGAACATTCCGTCGCCAAATTTAAATTTGCTGAAACCATCACCGCGTGAAGTTCCCATCACATCCAACGGTACACCCAAATCCACGATTCTATCCGGATGCTGCTCGATATATTTTAAATATTTTTCAATTTCCTTTTGATTTCCTGCTAATACTTTTTTCAGATCGAATGGTAAATCTTTCATCCATTCTTCATCGGTTTTAGGTTTAGATAAAGCTTCCAACACCTTATCATCATCCATCTCCACGGTATAACTCTTAATTTCAGAAGGAATTTTAACTCCGTTTGAAGGTTTTCGAACTTTCGAAGAATCCAGCAAAGGAGATTGAATGACTTCCAGCCAATTAATTTGCTCTGACAATTTCACCAAACCAAAATCAGGATGCATAATCAGATATTCTGAACCTGAACTTTTCCACTCTTCCGGCAAAATCTTCGGATAAAAAATAGTATTTTCAGGAATAAACAATCGATCATCAACCGACTGAAAATAAGCATTTTTTCCAATTTCATTAGGAGCAAAACCATTGAAAATCAAAAAACAACCGTATAAAATATTCGGTTCATTAGACGGAATCGCAAAAGATTTCACCTCATTCAGATCAATTCCTAACAATTCCATTTCCTGAAGCCATACCAAAGGTGAAGAACCTTTTATCAAAAGTCCTTTCTTTGGATAGCTGTTTTTCGGAAAAGGTTTAATTCTTAGTTCCATAATCCAAAATATGTTTAATGAAATTCTTCATATAATCCGTATACATTTCGTCCATTTCTTTAATCTTCAACTGCGTATTTTTAGGCAGATAATATTCTGAACCGCCAAAATCTTTTCCGGTTGCCAACGCAAGATAACCGTATTGCGTGGAAGGTATATAAAAAGTAGGAATATGTTTGTTGCTGCTTTTAAAAGTGAGCATTCCGCGGGTATCGGTGATGATTTCGCTGCCATCTCCAAAAGTATATTTGTTCTTATTCTGGCTTGCGATGACATCCAAATCCATAAGATTTTTATTAAAATTATATACATTATCAAACCTACGCGATAAAGCCAATTTGGAAACCACTAATTCTTGTGCTTCATTAATTCCTATGATTCCAAAATTGCTCAAAATATTTTCTCCACCATTATGAAGCCTCGCCAGCTCTGCCGTGTTTCGGATAAATCGTCTGCTTATTTCTTCATTATTTTCTACCTGTTCTATAGAAATTTTACCTTCAATATTAATTTTGAAGATCATCGGAAAACCATCTTCATGCAGATAAAAATTTCGGTTAAAGTAAATAAGATTAAAATTCAACGGAATATTTTGTCCCGTTACATTCAGATCAGAATATTCTCCGGTAATCACATTCAGTTTTGAAAGTAATTTTTTATCCGGCTGATATTGGCAAATAATATAACTTCCCTGTTTATCTTTAGCCAAAGCAAACTGTCCTTTCGGTTTTATGGAAATATTTTCAACCAAAACCTCTGAACCACGATGAATTCTAGAACTTACATAAATATTTTTGTTGTAATAATTGTCTGACAAATACGTTCGCAGCAACTGTTTTTTATTGCTTAAAATATAAAATTCTCCCTCATATAAAAAAGTGGCAATTCTACTTTTCGGCGTTGGCAACAGCACCGGATAATTCAACGGAACCGGAGTTTTGGAGCCTCTTTTCTGAGCATTATTATTTTGAACCGTCTTTTTCTTTGGAGGATTTGCCCATAATTCCTGCAAAGGCAAGATAATTTTCTGAATATGTTTTCTGGCTCCGTTGTGATGTTTATAAAAATTCAGTTCACCATTTGCCGAAGTGGTTACAATAAATTTCAATCGATCTCTATTCTCGTGAATCACCTTCTGAAGATTGGGATTGGCTAAATTTTCCTCATTCGTAACAAAGAAAACTTCCAGATCTTTTTCAGAATGCTTTTTACTGAAAAACTCGTCCAATGCTGGTGAAACATCCAATAAACCACTCACCTGATTCAGGTTTTCAACCACTTCTTCCACTTTATCCAAAGACATCGGTGTGATATTTTTACCCAAGGCAAAAACTTTGCATTCCGTGTGTGCTTTCGGATGTTTGATGATCGCAATTGTGGAAGCAAAAGACAAAACCTTCGGCGTTCCCCAATTTTTCAGAGAAGTATCGATTAAAATAATTCTTTCAAAAATATTTTCTTCAGGCGGAATTTCCCTTTGAATATACAATGCCTCATTATTGGCAATTCTACTCATGAAAACCTCATCTTCATTAGCAAATTCAGACAAAAGCATTCTGTGAAGTTCCCCTTTATTCGTCATATCAGAAACGCCGCCAATTGGCTGTTCGCCAGGTGAAAGATGCTTCATCGGAATTTTTAAACCGCTCCAAATTCTTTTAATTAAACTTCCAACCTGAAATGTTTTTGGCTCTTCTATCAATTCCTGAATGAAATCATCTCCGCCACTTTCTACAGTGGCTTCATCTTCGGCAATTTCATCTTCCAATTCAAGATCATCAATTTTTCCCTGTAATGCATCAATAATGGACTGTGTTGTAGGAAATATTTGGTTTAATCGTTCAAAAATCCGTAGATCATTATAAACAAAGTTGGGAGTTGCATACTTTTTAACTGCGCTTTCACCAATTTTATGCGGTCTTTTTCGGTATCTTCCTAAAATTAATTCAGAATTTCCGGACGACAATCGAAGATAAACGCTTCCAAATAAGGTTTGTAAAAGCGTGATTCTATTTTGACCTTTTTTATAGACTTTATCTAAACTTTTTACGCGCTCCAGAAAATCAACCGTTATATTCACAATTCCTTTTACAGCATCTCCATCGCCGTAAAAATTCTTTGTCGGAGCCAATGCATCATTAAAATTGATATACCCATCCTGAGTGGCATACAAAGTTAAAAGCAGAGAACCAAAACTCGGGAAACCTACTTTTAACATTTTCAAAACTTCGATCACATAAGCTCTATACGCAATGAACCCTATATTCGGGATCGAAATAAGATTGTTTTCATGATAGCCGGATTCATCGGGAACGTCTTCATCGGTCGTCCATTCCCAGAAATAATTTTCATACGATTGGAAATATTGATTTATATCCATTCCTGTGATTTTTCAGTAAGGCGAAATGAGCTTACGGACAACTTTCGAAAATCATTTTTATCGATTGAAAGATAACTTCCGTCTTCGTTCCATAAAAGCCATTTACCTTGTTCTTCATTATATTTTTTTTGCAGTAAAGTGCTCAGATTTTTAAACTCAAAATCAAAACCTGTCGGCAATAAATGATCGTTTTTCAGCCAAAATGTTTTTCCCGGAAAGCTTAACAACGGATTTACCATAAATAAAGCTTTATCATTAATAACAATCCAGTTGATTTTTTCCAGTTTGAATTTTGGCATTGCAATCAGCATCTCTTTGATATCTTTCATTGAACATAACAAAGCGGTTGCCGGCTGCTCTTCTTCACTCGGTTTTAGCTGAACTTCAATTTTCCCATCGATTCCAAAAAAATTCTGATTGGAAGGAGGAAAAGTGAGCTGCAAAGCTTTATGAATCGACATCCAAAGCAAACCTGTACGTATTTTTTTACTTGGAACCAAGGCTTCTATTCTGAATAAAAGTCCGTCTCGTAATTCGTAAAGTAAAAAATTAGGCAACTGCTGAAGCTCCGAAGAAACTGTCTGTTCTTCGGTAAAACCTCTGAGCCAAATGATCTCATCATCCGTTGCGATCTGAACATTTTTCCAATCTCGGATCGAGCCTAGAAAATCTTCAGAAGAACGTGGAAATTCTGCCCAATATTCTTTTATGCGCTTTGGAGAATCTTCTGCCATAAACTTTCAATTTCTTTTTGAATAAATTGTTTTTGTTCAGGATTTTTGATCCAGTCGCAACGCGTTTGAAGATATCTCAATTTATCTTTGATGACATTCTGCTCTTCAAAACTTAATGCGCCGCTTTCCCATTTTTCAATCAAAATTTTAACATCTTTCATCACTTCTTCAGGATTCGGCGTTTTGTTTTGCAATGCCTGAGGATGAGACTGAGGATTTTCATCTTTTTCAATCGTCCTGTTGATGATACCTTCCAGAATTTCAATCTGTTCTTCGGTGTCCCAAATATGTTTCAGCACCCATAAATCCGATAAAATGGCTTCATTTCTTCCGCAAATCAAAGCACTTGCTGCAATCAAATTCTGCAACTTTACCGCTCTACGGTCGGAAATGGCAATTCCTGTATTTCTAAGACTGATAATCGTATTTAAATACACCTCATAAATAGGCTTCAAATCTATGCTTCTGCACAAACTCTGAAGTTCTTTGATCTCATGAGCCAAAATTTCAGGACTTTCTGTTTCCACAAGATTTTCGAGTTTTCTTCCGGCTAAAAGTACTTGTTGAAGAAGATCGGGATGTACATAATCGACATTAATTCTGATCAAAAAACGATCGAATAAAGCATTCAATGCTTCGTCTTCGGGAAGAACATTACTTGCTCCAACAAACATTAAGGCAGGAAGATGCTTAGTTTCTTTTCCTCTTTTGAAAATTTTTTCGTTCAAAGCCATCAAAAGTGAATTCAAAATCGCCGAATTGGCATTGAAGATCTCATCCAGAAAAACCATGGAAGCTTCCGGCATCATTCCTTCGGTATTCGTCAATAGTTCGCCTTCCTTTAATTTTCTGATATCAAAAGGACCGAAAATTTCGTTGGGTTCAGTAAAACGCGTCAAAAGATATTCGAAGTTTTTGCCATCTTTTACGGTATTTGCTAATGTTCTCACAATAGCAGATTTTGCCGTTCCCGGAGGGCCGTACAAAAAGGCATTTTCTCTCGCCAAAAGGCAGATTCCCAATAGATCTACAACATCGTTTTTTCCAACGAAAGTATCTTTCACATAGGACAGTACTTTGTTTAATTTTTCTATATTCTGAGTCATTAATTTTTATTTTATCTTTTAAACGCAAAGAGCGCTAAGTTTCTTTTTAATAAATAAATGTTTTTAAGTTCGCAAAGGCGTTTCACTTAACAAAGACAACAAAGATTTAATCCTTTACAATTTTTAATTCTCTCCAGAAAATATCTTTATACATTCCAAATTCGGCGATCAATAACTGATTGATGTAAGGAATTTCCGCAAGCTGATATGCTTTTTTTTCTACAATTCTTTCGAGATATAATTTTCGGTAGGTTTTATCTTTCAGTTCTTCTTCCCAATTTATTTTTTCCAGATTCAGATCATATCCAATTCCTGAATAATGAAATTGGAATAGTATTTCTTCAAGCATTTTCACTAAAGCATCTTCAGTATCCGCATTTTGAAGGACGATAATGATTTGTGGTAAAAACCTCAACGAAAGATCGGCCGATAACATGGATGAAACATCTCTTTTTCCTTTAAATTTCGGAATCAGTTTTTCTAAATCTTTTCCGGTTCCTTTTCTGATAAGATGCAATTGTGCACTGTGATACAGCACTTTTGCAGCCCAAACAGCCGCCTCTTTATCACAACTGATTTGATCTGATAAAAACTCAAGACGTTCTTTTTCGAATTCAGATTCAAAATAATCGGCAGCATCGTGCTCTTCTTTTTTTGAGATTTCCTGAATGTCCGTAAAAATAGTGATGCATTCGTCTTTCCGAAGCATAAATAAAGTGTCTAAAAATGGGGATTTGGTTTCCATGATATAACAAAAATAGAATTATTTATCCGACAATAAAATTTTTAAATGAAGGATTGATGATTAAATAATAAAAAGATGGAAGTTAGGATGTTGGGTAATGGAAGTTTTTATTTTTTGTAGATTCATTTGGAATGATAAAAGGTGAATGTTATTACTGATTTTTAATTGGTAAACAACTTCCCTAGCCGTGATGTTCTATGTTAAAAAGC
>DKLU01000145.1 GCA_002455915.1 Chryseobacterium sp. UBA6632 | reverse complement strand
TGACGAGGTTGAAGTAATGGTAGACAGAAGAGAAGACAAAACAGGTCAGTTACAGTTATCTCACAGAAAAGCTAGAACGCTTAAAGCTTGGGATAAAGTAAATGAACTACACGAAACTGGAGAAATCGTTAACGGTTTTGTGAAGTCTAGAACTAAAGGTGGTATGATCGTTGACGTACACGGAATCGAAGCATTCTTACCTGGTTCTCAAATTGACGTTAAGCCAATTAAAGATTACGATCAGTTCGTAGGTAAAACTATGGAGTTCAAAGTTGTGAAAATCAACCCTGAGTTCAAAAACGTAGTTGTATCTCACAAAGCGTTGATCGAAGCAGATATCGAAGGTCAGAAAAAAGAAATTATCGCTCAGTTAGAAAAAGGACAAGTTCTTGAAGGTACTGTTAAGAATATTACTTCTTACGGTGTATTCATCGACCTTGGAGGTGTTGATGGATTGATCCACATTACAGACCTTTCTTGGTCTAGAGTGAACCACCCATCTGAAATCCTTGAGGACGGACAGACTGTAAAAGTTGTTATCCTTGACTTTGATGATGAGAAAACAAGAATCCAATTGGGTATGAAGCAATTAGAAGCTCACCCTTGGGATGCTCTTTCTGCTGACTTGAAAGTAGGTGACAAAGTAAAAGGAAAAGTAGTAGTTCTTGCTGACTATGGTGCATTCGTAGAAATCGCTCCAGGTGTTGAAGGATTAATCCACGTTTCTGAAATGTCTTGGTCTACTCACTTGAGATCTGCAGGTGACTTTGTAAAAGTAGGTGATGAAGTTGAAGCTGAAGTACTTACTTTAGACAGAGAAGAAAGAAAAATCTCTCTTGGTATCAAGCAATTAAGCAAAGATCCATGGGAAAACATCGAAGCTAAGTATCCTGTAGGATCTAAGCATGTAGGAACTGTAAGAAACTTCACTAACTTTGGTGTATTCGTAGAGTTAGAAGAAGGTATCGACGGATTAATCTACATCTCTGATCTTTCTTGGACTAAGAAAATCAAGCACCCATCTGAGTTCTGTGCAGTTGGTGATAAATTAGATGTTGTAGTTCTTGAACTAGACATCCAAGCTAGAAGATTATCTCTAGGTCACAAACAATTGACTGACAACCCATGGGATGCATTCGAAACTAAATATGCTGAAGGAACTGTACACACAGGAACTGCTGTAGAAGTTCACGATAAAGGAGCTTCTGTACAATTCGAAGATGCTGAAGTTGAAGCTTTCTGTCCTTCAAGATTATTAGAGAAAGAAGATGGATCTAAAATCAAGAAAGGTGAAACTGCTGAATTCAAAGTAATTGAATTCAACAAAGAATTCAAGAGAGTAGTTGTTTCTCACACAGGTATCTTCAGAGACGAAGAGAAGAAAAACGTAAGAGAAGCTTCTAACAACAGATCTAATAATGTATCTTCTTCTTCAAACGAAGAGAGATCTACTTTAGGAGATATCGATGCATTAGCAGAATTGAAAAGAAAAATGGAAGAAGGTAAATAATCCTTAATTTCATTTTAAAATATGAGCCACTCGTTTGAGTGGCTTTTTTTATGCTTGAAAGTTTAGATTTTGATTAATTAAAAATATTTTAAATTATTTCACGATATAAAGAAAAATATATTATTTTTAACATAACTTAATTAACAAAATTTTTAATCCATGAAAAAAACATTTCTTTTGTTTCTGTTGGCATTAAGTATGTCTTTCGGAAAACTTTCGGCACAGGCTCCGGGCAGCGATTACATTATCTTATTAGACAATGGCTTTTCCATCAATGTTCAGACTTTCACTGAAATGAAGCTGGCTGCCAGCAAATTTATCGAGTCTTTATTGTCTTGCAATCCTAAAAATAGAGTAGCGGTAGTACATTAT
Organism: Chryseobacterium sp. UBA6632; assembly: GCA_002455915.1. Classification (GTDB taxonomy): domain Bacteria; phylum Bacteroidota; class Bacteroidia; order Flavobacteriales; family Weeksellaceae; genus Chryseobacterium. The sequence goes on along the minus strand of DKLU01000145.1, from coordinate 18,096 downwards.
GGCGCTGGTTTATATGGTGCTCCTAACACAGGCTTTATGCCAAGGATTTATATTGAATCTGATTTTACTAATGATCACATAGTGGCAACAAATTTTCAAAGAAGATTATACTTTGGAGATCAGTTTCATGAGGCTTTAGGATTGGTAGGAGATGCAATAGATCACAATCCTAATCTTAGTATCATAAGTCCGCAAACGACATTAAATTTAGATCATCATCAGCCTTTGCACATTATTACTTTTACTGATGCAAGTCGAAATACAGGTACAGCTCCTATCAATAGATCATATTTGGTAAACGAAGCAAATACCAACTTTAATAATGATGGAGCATTTGTAAATGTTACTAAATTCAAAGCTGCAAGGGATGCCAGATTTGTTATGTTCCATTATACTCCGACTCCAAATCCTACAGCTCAAAATGCGGCGGCTGTAATTTCAAGTCCGGGAGGTACTTATATGGGAGCTCTTGAGAATTTTCCTGGTGATTTCGATGGAGGATCTTTACCAAGAATGTATTACAACAGAACAAACGGATTCAGTTTGTATCAAACTGAAAGTACACTTTGGATAGAAGCGGCAAATAATATTTGTAATTCGACAAATTGGGGACAAATCACATCGATGTATTATGAACCTAACGGATGTGCATTGAACGGAATGCAGGCTATTAATTGGACATATTCTCTGCCTCCGGGTGCTACGCTTGATGCCTTTAAGCTTGAAATGATTAATAATGCTACAGGAGATGTTTATCCGGTTGATTTGAGCAATATTTCACAATGGGGAACTACAGGGCTATATTATAATTATATGTATCCAGCGGATTTTGGAGCTTCCTCAGCTGCAGGAGCAACCGGGCAATACAGATTTAGACTGAATATGTTCTATACATTTAACGGAAGTAATTTTATGGTTAGTAATTATAACAACTATCCGTATTTTGATTATGATTTTGATTTAGATTGTGTTTTAAGATCGGCGCCAAAAACAGAACCTAAATCATTATTTAAATTAACCCCAAATCCTACTGACGGTTTATTTAAAGTAGTTTTAGATAAAAATATTACTTCCGGAACATTACAGGTAATGAATGTAAGTGGAAATGTGGTTTATAACAAAGCTTTCCGTGGCGAAAAAGAAGTTGAAATCGATATTCATTCTCAAAATCAGGGAGTTTATATTGTGAAAGTGGTTTCTGATAAAAATGAAGTGTATACTGAGAAATTGATCAAAAAATAATCACTCTTAAAATATATTGTTTAGAATCGGCGCAAGCGAAGCTTGCGCCGATTTCGTTTATCTATCATATTAATCTTCATCACTCTTTTGAATTTTAAGTTGTACCTTTGCAGGCTGTTCAAAAAAATTATGAAGAAGAATATATTAAAAGGAGTTTTATTTGTAGGAATTGGAGCCAGTATATACGGTATGTTAGCGACCTTCGTAAAATTGGCTTATGAAGACGGTTATACAACATCAGAGGTTACCACATCGCAATTTATTTTAGGGTTGGTCGGACTTTTAATTCTGAATTTTATTCAAACCATTACCTCAAAACAAAAATTATCATCGCCAACATCCAAAGAAGTAAGAACATTGCTATTGGCGGGAACTTCTCTGGGATGTACAAGTTTATTTTATTATATCGCGGTTCAATATATTAATGTTTCAATTGCGATTGTTTTGTTGATGCAGTCCGTTTGGTTTAGTGTGGTGGTTGAAAGTTTCTTAACTAAAAAATTGCCCAACGTAAGAAAAGTTGTTTCCGTTATCATCGTTTTAGCTGGAACTATTTTAGCTACAAACCTTATCAATACAGAAATAGAGCTCGACTTCAAAGGGATTTTCTGGGGATTAATGGCGGCGGCTTCTTATACCTTAACGATGTTTACATCTAATACATTAGCAACGCATTTACCCGTTTTCCGAAAAAGTTTTATTATGCTTTGTGGAGGTTCTATTGTAATTTTTGCCTTCTTATTTTTCGCGCAAATCGGACCTTTACATTTTGATGGATTAAGATCATTTTACTTAAATTTCACCGAAAACACAGAACATATTCACAGTTTCAATTATTCGATTCTTTGGAAATATGGTTTGATTTTATCACTTTTCGGAACTATTATTCCACCGATTTTATTTAATGTCGGTTTTCCAAATGCAGGTTTAGGATTAGGAAGTATTGTTTCGTCCTTGGAACTTCCGGTTTCTGTGACGATGGCTTTTGTTTTATTAGGTGAAAAAGTAATCATGATTCAATGGTTGGGAATTGCTTTAATTCTTTTTGCCATTGTTTTAATGAATCTTTCAAAAAAAGAAGAAAAGGTAGTTGAATTTTCTTAAATAAATGATAATTAACACATACGAACCGTTTCTTTTGAAGCGGTTTTTTTATTTTTATATAAATTAAATTTTTATGAAAAATTTTAAAAATGCTGCTGTAATTATAATGCTATCGATTTCATCAAGCTTTATGTTTTCTCAGGTAAAGCCTTTAGATGCAGAATTATCTAATTATAAATATCCTTATGAAGTCCATTTTTTGAATCTGAAATCTCAAAATAATGATTTGAAAATGGCTTATATGGATGTAAAACCCAAAACATCCAACGGAAAAGTGATTATGCTTCTTCACGGGAAGAATTTCAATGGAGCCTATTGGGAAAGAACGGCTAAAGATCTTTCAGATAAAGGTTTTCGAGTGATTATTCCGGATCAGATCGGGTTTGGAAAATCTTCAAAACCTCAGAATTATCAGTTTTCATTTTCGCAGTTGGCAGATAATACAAAAGCGATTTTAGATGAACTTAAAATTGATAAAACAATTGTATTAGGTCATTCAATGGGTGGAATGGTTGCCACGAGATTTACTTTGCTTTATCCGACTATGGTTGAAAAATTAATTTTGGAAAACCCGATTGGTTTAGAAGATTATAAAACTTTTGCAGCGTATCAAACTATTGATCAGGCGTATCAGTCTGAATTGAAGAATACTTCAGAAACCTATAAAAATTATCAATTGAAGTTCTATTACGATAATAAATGGAAAGCAGAATATCAACCTTGGCTGGATTTAATTGCAGGCTGGACTTTACATCAAGACTATCCAAAAGTAGCTTGGGATGCAGCGTTGACATCAGATATGATTTACAATCAACCGGTTTGCTATGAATTTAAAAATATCAAAACTCCAACTTTGTTAATCATCGGAACAAGAGACAGAACCGCGATCGGAAAAGACAGAGCTCCAAAAGAATTACAACCAAAAATGGGACAATATCAAGAATTAGGAAAGAAAACCCAACAACAAATTGCAGGTTCAAAGTTAGTTGAAATCGAAAATGTAGGACACCTTCCTCACATCGAAGTTTACGATAAATTCTGGAACGCTTTATATGAGTTTATAAAATAAAAAGGGTGAATTTTAAAAATGAATGGTCAATAGTCAATTTTAACAGAGCTAATAATTGACTATTGATTTACGAAGTAAAAATTCACCATTCACTTCTATGAATAATTAAAATAAAAAGAGACTACTAAAAATTAGCAGTCTCTTTTTGTATGTATTGTTGTCTGAATTATTTCTTCTTGTAAGCAGCGTCTTTAATTCTCGCTTTTTTACCTCTAAGGTCTCTGAAGTAGTAAATTCTAGATCTTCTAACTCTACCTCTTCTGTCAACTTCAATTTTCTGAAGAGCTGGCATGTTGATTGGGAATACTCTTTCTACACCTACATCACCAGACATTTTTCTGATGGTAAAAGTTTTTGTAGATCCAGTACCTCTCAATTGGATAACAGTACCTTTGAAGAACTGAGTTCTTGTTTTTTGACCTTCTTTAATCTCGTAATACACAGTGATTGTATCACCAGCTTTGAATTCAGGGAATTCTTTTTTTGTAATGTACTTGTCTTGTACGTACTTTAATAAATCCATTATTAATAAATAAAATGTTTAGGCTAAGCAACTTACACGGACTTCGTCAGAGGTTGAATAACAGGTTGCAAATATACAGAACATTTTTTGAATATCCCAAACAAATTATTATTAAATCTTATAAAATTTCATGTTGATTTTCAGTGGAAAAATTAACACTTCCTTGAAGTTCTCATCAGATAAAGTTTACATGAGAATTCTACTTTTGCCCGAAAATAAAATCAGCTATAATCATTTAAAAATAAATGATTTAAAAACTTTACACACATTTAAACTGAAATTTTTATGAAACACTATTTCTTCTTTTTCTTTTTTGCCGTCCAGATGGCATTTGGGCAGGTTTTGTATCCTTATTTACAAAATCCGACACCGAATTCCATGATTGTGAACTGGAAGACTTCATCAAATAATGAAACTACGGTTACTTACGGAACGTCTGCTAATAATCTGAACGTAACGGTAACGGGAACTACCAACATTTTTTCAGATACAGGGTATAACAACAATTATTATTACCACACGGCAAAAGTTACCAATCTTCAGCCCAATACAAAATATTATTACAAAATAAAAACAGGAACCAGCGAATCTGCGGTGTACAATTTCAGAACACTTCCTTTGCCCGGACAACCTGTGACGGCTGATGGAAAAATCCGTTTTCTGATCATGGGAGATAACCAAATCAAGGCGGAGCCAAGATATGATACTTTAACTTTAAATGCTTATAAAAAATTAAAGGAAAAATTTGGGGTAGATTCTGATCCTTCTGATAATATCGCACTAACGTTTATGGTTGGAGATCAGGTAGATGTGGGAACATTGGATCATTATGAGAATGTTCACTTTAAAAAGAATATTAAGCTTTCGCCTTATCTTCCGATCCAGACAACGGTGGGGAATCATGAAACGTATGGTAGTTTAGGGATGAACTCTTATTATGCTCATTTTTATATTGATGAAATTAAATATAAAAATATTTCTTCAGGAAATGAGAATTATTATGCTCAACAGGCTGGAAATGTTTTATTTGTAAGTTTAAGTTCAGAACATACAGGTTCAGCTCAGCAAACCTGGCTTCAACAAATTTTAAACGAAGCAAACAACGATCCTACGGTAGACTGGATTATTTCTTTAAGTCACAGACCTTATCAGGCGGAACAATATGTGGGAGATATCTCGACTTGGGTGAGAAATACGGCGGTTCCTCTGTTAACGACTTCTAATAAATATTTAATGCACGTTGGGGCGCACCACCATTTATATCACAGAGGTCAGTTAAAAGAATCTCCGAATTATCAGATTATTTCCGGTGGAGTAGCATGGGACCAATATTGGGGAATGTCGAATGAGCAGGATTTTGACGATGTTCAGAAAACATTGACAGATTGGACTTACCAAATCGTTGAAGTAGATGTAAACACAGGAAAAGTTGATATTGAAAGTTATTCAATTGGGGGAGTTTATCATAAAAAGTATAATGAATTGGTTGATACTTTTCACCGATATAAAAATCAGCCAAAACCTGCAAAACCTTCCATTACAAACACTTTTTCAGCTCCGATTACGTTACCTATAACATTAAATGGAAGCACTTTTACCACAACAAATTCAGAATTATTAAATACGACACAGTTTTTAATCAGTAAAGCTGCTGATTTTTCTGTTGTTGAAAAAGAATTTTACAAAGATTACGAAAACTGGTTCGGAAAAGATGGCAATGGAACGCCTGATATTACTAAAAATCTAAATGCCGGAGTTGATATTACCAAAGCTACAATTGCTTCAAATTCAATTACCAACGGAATTTATTATGTGAAAGTTCGTTACAGAGACAGAAATTTAGAATGGAGTGATTGGAGTGATGCGAAACAATTTGAAGTAACGGGAAGTGTGGTTTCAAATCCTTCATTCAATTTAAATAAATCAGAATACACTCAAAATGAGCCAATTGTTGCTACATTTACAGACGGTCCCGGAAATCAGCAGGATTGGATCGGAATTTATAAAAAAGGTCAGAATCCAACTTCGGTAACGTCACAAACTTACCTTTATACCAACGGGCAAACTGCCGGAACAACAACTTTCCCTAATGGAATTTCAGCTAAAGGTCAGTATTTCGCAGGGTTTTTTGCGAACAACGGATACACAGAAATTACAGCTAGAAAGAACTTTTATGTAGGGCCAAAGGTGGTGCTGAATACTTCTGCAGATACTTATCCTGTTGGCGGAAATGTAGTTGTGAATTTTAACAACGGTCCGAATTTAACCAAAGATTGGATCGGAATTTACAAAATGGGACAAGTTCCAGGGCCAACGCCTTCTATAAAGTGGAGTTATGTAACAACAGCTTCAGGAACATTGAATTTTACAGGACTTCCGAAAGGGTATTATTATGCTCAGTATTTTCTTGAAGATGGCTACACGACAGTAGGAGAGAAGGTTTTCTTTAAAGTTGGTGACATCGTTACGGAACTTTGGACGAACAAACCAGTTTATACTTTGGGTGAAAATATTACCGCTTCTTGGACGGATTCTCCGGGAATTATCAAAGATTGGTTAGGAATTTATCCTCAAAATATTCAAACGCCGGATGATAATTTTGTGTCTTACACTTATTTTGACGGAATTGCTCAGGGAACGAAAAATATCAATGGTGCTGCATTGCCTACAACTCCCGGAAATTATTATATGGTGATGTTTACCAATGATTCTTATACTGAGGTTTCAAACCGAGTTCAGTTTCAGGTGCAGGGAGCAACTTTAGGAACGGATGAAACAAAAAAGCCTAATGAAAAATCGGTTATTTTATATCCAAATCCGACAAAACCGGGACAGCCAACGTTTATAAAAAGTGATTATCCAATTGAAAAAATAGAATTACTTTCTGCCAACGGAGATCTTTTATACAAGTCTGAAAATGTACAAAATCAAAGATTTTCTTTAGTAAATGAAAACCTTCCGAAAGGGGTGTATTTTGTGAAAGTTCATTCAAGAAAATTATTTACGTTGAAATTGATTATTCAGTAAAATATAAAGGTCAAAGAAAGAGTCCCGAAGGGACGATTTACATCAGGATTGGATGCTAATCCAATTATGAATTATCAATAAAGATTAAATTGATTTAAAAAGGTTGAATCATAAATAAATCCTCAATAAATATTTTCAAAAAATAGTTGAAAGGATCAATAGAAACGGGCTTTAGCCCGTTTCTTTATTTCCTAAATTCATAAGGCTTTAGCCAAAACTTAATTTTTAATTATAATCAAAAAAGTTATTCATCAGTCGATTTTATTGCCCATGCCATTAAAGGAGCCTGCATAAAAAGTCTTGCAAATCTTGCGTTATCAGTATTCAGTCCAAAAGAATCTCTTCTGTTTTTATACTGAGCAATATTTCCGGGAAGAACGGCGGCAAAAAATCCGGCAACCACTTGTCCCATTGTTTTTCTATATTTTTCAGGAGTAAGAATTACCGCTGCTCCCAAGGCGATTTCCGCAAATCCGGAATAGACAACGGTGTCATCTTTTTTCAGAGGAACCCACTCTGGAACCTGCGCCTGAAACTCTTTTCTGGCAAATGTTAAATGACCAATTCCTGCCGTAATTAAAAAGGTACCTAAAGCAATTCTTGAAATGTCTTTCGTTTCCATAATTTTAATATTTTTTGTGATGTTGATTATAATTAAACCAAAATCAGACCATGACAACGAAATATATTTTCACTAATTTAAAATATAGAAAGAAAGAGTCCCGAAGGGACGATTTAAATCAGGATTGGATGAGAATCCAATCAAAAAGATGATTGTTAAAATAAAATCGGGGGAAAAAATTTTTATTTTCCCCCGATTCCTTTATCTGTAAATATTCCTTTTCTTGTTTAAAAACCGATCAATTCCAAAGATCTTATATCCATATAATGAAAACATTCCCAACAGCATTATAAATAATACCTGAGGTAAAAAGAAGAAATAAGTAAGCCATGTAAATTTATCCATAGGAATGTTCCCTATTTTAGGATCAATGGGAACCAATTCTATCGGAATAGAATGGATATCTTTTGAAATCAAAGCGACCAACATGATAACAATTAATGCAAAAGAACTTATCCTTGTGAAAAGCCCAATCAATAAAAGAAGTCCCCAAACCATTTCATTAGTTGCTACAAAATGAGCCATAAACTGTGGATTTGAAAAACCAAGACCTTCCATTGTTTTCAGCATATACCCTTGAAAAACGGGATGAAAAAGTTTGTTGAGACCTGTAATGAAGAAGAATAAACCAATGCTCATTCTGCAAAGTACATAAAAAACATCTCCTGCTTTGTTTAAATTTTCCTGTTTCATTTGTGTAATAATTTGTGAGGTTAAATTTTAAATCAAATACTGTTGAGTAAAAGATTTGACAGTATTTATAATTATCAAATGTATAAAAAGTTATCATATCATCATCAAAAAAATGCGGAACATAGGATATTTGAGAAAAATTATTAAATTTAAGCCAACAGAAAATCTAATATTTCATGATAGATAAAAGAGTAAAAAATGCAAAGGAAGCCATCGAAGGAATTCAGGATGGAATGACGTTGATGTTGGGCGGATTTGGACTTTGCGGTATTCCTGAAAATTCAATCAATGCTTTGGTAGAGAGCGATGTGAAAGATCTTACGTGTATTTCAAACAATGCAGGGGTAGATGATTTCGGGTTGGGATTATTGCTTCACAAACGACAGATCAAGAAGATGATTTCTTCTTATGTGGGAGAAAATGCTGAGTTTGAAAGACAGATGCTTTCGGGAGAATTGGAAGTTGAGCTGACTCCACAGGGAACTTTGGCAGAAAAATGCAGAGCGGCACAGGCGGGAATTCCTGCTTTTTATACGCCGGCAGGTTTCGGAACTGAAATAGCAGAAGGGAAAGAAGTAAAAGATTTTAAAGGAAAACCTCATATTTTAGAGCACGCTTACGAAGCAGATTATGCAATCGTAAAGGCTTGGAGGGGCGATCATGCCGGAAACCTAATCTTCAAAGGTTCCGCGAGAAATTTCAATCATCCGATGGCTGGAGCAGGGAAAATTACCGTAGCGGAAGTTGAAGAATTGGTAGAACCAGGAGAATTGGATCCTAACCAAATTCACATTCCGGGAATCATGATCCAAAGAATTTTCCAAGGAGAGAAATTTGAAAAAAGAATTGAGCAGAGAACGGTTAGAAAAAAAGATTAATTTTTTCATCAGCTCTAAAAAATAATACCCCGAAATCAATTTTCGGGGTAATTTATTTATTTTCAAAGTTGTCATTCCGACGAAGAAGGAATCTCTGTTTTCAATCAGGTAAACCTCCAGCTTCCATCACTTAACTTCCATCCTTTTAAATCAGCGTTTCAGCAATTTTTCTTTCCCCAATTTGCTGTCTCCACATGGCGTAATATAAACCTTTTTCTTCAATTAACTGTAAATGCGATCCCGTTTCTACAATTTGTCCGCGTTCCAGAACATAAATTCTGTCGGCATGCATAATCGTACTTAATCTGTGAGCAATAAGAACGGTTATCTGTTCTTTTTCTTTAGAAACTTCCTTAATCGTCATGGTAATTTCTTCCTCGGTAATACTGTCCAAAGCGGATGTTGCTTCATCAAAGATCAATAAATGCGGTTTTCTTAATAAAGCTCTGGCAATGGCAATTCTTTGTTTTTCACCACCGCTCAATTTTAATCCACCTTCTCCGATTACGGTTTCAATTCCGTTTTCAGCGCGTTCTAAAAGTGCCGTACAGCTTGATTTTTTTAAGGCTAATTGCAAATCTTCCTCTGTTGCCGATGGATTGACAAATAAAAGGTTTTCTCTGATGGTTCCTGCAAAAAGCTGAGTATCCTGGGTTACAAATCCGATCTGGTTTCTCAATTCATCAAAATCAAATTCCTTTCCATCAATATTATTATAAAGAATAGCTCCGTCCTGAGGTCTGTACAAACCGACAAGCAGTTTCACCAAAGTACTTTTTCCTGATCCACTAGGACCGACAAAAGCAATGGTTTCTCCATTTTTCACATCAAATGAAATCGAATTGATGGCTTTATAATGAGCGCTTTGATGCTGAAAAGAAACACTTTGGAATTTCAGATCTTCAATAGCACCGATTTTCTTGGGAGTTAAAGGTTTAGGTTCCACTTCTTTTTTCATCACGCGATCGAAATTATTCAACGAAGCCTGAGCTTCACGGTAAGAAATAATGATATTTCCAATTTCCTGCATCGGTCCGAAGATGAAGAAACCGTAGAACATCAAAGATAAATATTGTCCCGGTGTTACAATGTTTTTAAAGATTAATAATAATAATGTGAAAGTAATCGTCTGTTGTAAAAAATTAACCAAAGTTCCCTGAACAAAGCTCAAAGAACGAATACTTTTTACTTTTCTTAATTCTAAATTTAAAATTTTATACGTATTGTTATTCAAACGTTCAACTTCCTGATTGGTCAGTCCTAAACTCTTTACAATCTCAATATTTCTAAGACTTTCGGTGGTGCTTCCGGCTAAGTTTGTTGTTTCAGTAACAATACTTTTCTGAATATTTTTGATTCTTTTGCTTAATAAATTGGTCACAACTGCAATAAAGATAATTCCGACCACATACACCGGCATGATCGTCCAGTGCAAACGGATGGCATACACCGAAACGAAAATAATACTCACCAAAATTCCAAAAAATACGTTGATGAAATTATTAATAAACTTCACCGAATCTTCACGAACTTTAGTTAAAATAGAAAGTGTTTCGCCACTTCTCTGATCTTCAAATTCCTGAAAAGGCAGTCTCATAGAATGTTTTAAACCATCCGTAAAGATCTTCGCCCCAAATTTCTGGATGATCACATTCACTACATAATCCTGAAAGGCTTTTGCAATTCGGCTGATCATCGCCGTTCCGATCAATAATCCTAAAAAATAGAATACTCCGTGATAAAGATCGGTTCCGTTCAGATATTCAGCCATCGTTCTCGGAAGCGTTTTCTCTTTATCGAAGAAATTAGGATGGGTAACCAGTTTGTCTAATATATTTCCCGTAATGGCAGGCGCAAATAGTGAAAATACCTGATTGACCGAGGCTAATAAAAGCGAAGCGAATATCAGCCATTTATATGGTTTTAAATAATTTAATAAAATTTTCATTGCTAAAATTAAAAGTCCACAAATTTACAACAATTTGAAAAGGGAAATTTATCATAGGATAAGAAAAGAAATTTTTTTGTAATTCTGAAAAAATGGCTAATTTGGCGGGATAAGATAAAGCTATGTTAACTAAAGAACAAATTGCACAAAGAATTTCCAGAGAAGTAAAAGACGGGTATTATGTAAATTTAGGAATCGGGATCCCTACATTGGTGGCTAACTACGTTCCGGACAATCTTTCCGTAGAATTTCAGAGTGAAAACGGAGTGTTGGGAATGGGGCCTTTTCCTTTCGAAGGAGAAGAAGATGCCGACATCATCAATGCCGGAAAACAGACGATCACGATCTTGAACGGAGGTTCATTCTTCGATTCTGCCTTCAGTTTTGGGATGATCAGAGCTCAAAAAGTAGATTTAACAATACTTGGAGCGATGGAAGTTTCAGAAAACGGAGATATTGCCAACTGGAAAATTCCGGGTAAAATGGTAAAAGGTATGGGGGGTGCAATGGATTTGGTGGCTTCAGCAGAAAATATTATCGTAGCGATGATGCATGTGAACAAAGCGGGAGAAAGCAAAATTCTTAAAAAATGTACGTTGCCTTTAACGGGTGTGAATTGTGTGAAAAGAGTAGTGACAGAATTAGCCGTTTTAGATGTCACGCCTGCCGGATTTAAGCTTGTTGAAAGAGCTCCGGGAGTTTCGGTGGAACATATTATTCAATCTACAGAAGCAGATCTGATCATTGAAGGAGAAATTCCTGAAATGCAGTTTTAAATACTAGGTTAGAAGAAGGAGGCTTGAAGCTGGAAGTTTAAATTGATGACTTTAATATAAATAGTTCTTGTTTACTATTTTGTTAAAAGGATAATCACTTCATCAACCTGGCTCTTTTTACCTTTTACTTTTGCCTTTAATTCATAAAAAAATCCGTCTCCACATTTGCGAGACGGATTTTTTTGTTGAAATCATCTTGACTTTTATTTTTTTTTAACGCAAAGATTTATTTACATGATGATTTTTTTTAGTGAGCCAAGAGTAATCAATTAGATTGATTTGATGAAGCGGTATTTTCAAGCTTCGCGAAACAAATTTTATTTGTCTTTGCCTCCTATAAATTAAAAGTATCTGAAGTCACCTTTGCGTTAAAAAACAAAATCAAGATCAATCATATTATTCCTGTTTTAATACGCAGGATTTTGTGGAAAATCTTTATTTTGATTTAAGTCTAAAACCGTTTGAGGAATCGGTCTTAAAATTTTCTGAACGCCATTATTTCCATTAAAATTAGAAGCGCTGGTAATTTTATAATTGTACTGAACGGCTCTTGAAACCAAAGTTCCGGTACGTTTTAAGTCAAACCAGCGGTTGTATTCTCCCAACATTTCTCTGCCTCGTTCATCTAAAATATAGTTGATGTTGAATTCTGCTGCTGTTGCCGCTGCCACGCCTGCTCTTGCTCTTACCACATTTAATCTTGTTAGTCCTGTCGCCGAGTTTCCTGATTTCAAATAGGCTTCTGCTGCAATAAGATACGTGTCTGCCAATCTGGAAATGATGATGTCTCTTGTGCTTACCGCGCCTGTGCTGGCTGGCGTAGTGGTTGCCGGATCATCAAATTTCTTCACCGGAATTGTTTGATAATCTAAGTTTTTAACTAACGTATAGGCTGCATCATAAGTTCCTTTGTCGTGATAAAGAAATCCTGTGGCTAATTTTGAAGCATTCGCCGTCATCCATGCCGTTTTATCGGCTGCGGTGTACCACATTGGCTCATAAAAATGTTTAATTTTCAGATCCGATTTATCAGCAACTCTGAAATAGTCGTAATATTTTTCATACACAACATCCATAAAAGTGGCTTCCCATCTTAGATCGCCTTGCTTGAATAAATTTAAAGCATAGGCTGTCGGGCAAAGATTGTAGCTTCTCAAAGGCGCGCTTCCATTGGTTTCTGCACCTCCCAAATACGAGCTGAAATAGTAAAACTGCTTATTTCCCAGCGTAGTCGGAGAGGTTGAGGTAGAATTAAAGTCATATTGCACCGAGAAAATGGTTTCTGCATTCAGTTCATTTCCGGGATAAAATAGTTTAGAAGGTTCTACTGTCAGACCTTGTCCGGCAATGGCAGCGTCTGCATACGTCGCCGCGGTGGCAAAATCTGTACTTGCTCCAAAGCTTTCATATCCTCTTGTTAAATATACTTTAGCCAAAAGATCATTTACCGCTTTCTTGTTTACTTTACCGCTGGTAGCATAAGCCGTAGTTCCAACAGCAGCAAGTGATGCTTCTAGTTCTTTAATGATATATGTATACACTTCTTCTGCAGAATTTCTGTTGAATTGTAAAGTGGGAAGCGTAAAATTTTCCTCAACAATAGGAACTCCGCCATAGGTCTGCACCAATAGAAAATAAGCCTGAGCTCTCAAAAATCTTGCTTCTGCCACTAAAGTGGGAACACTGGAAGTCTGCTCAGTTATCGAGGAATAATATACCGTTTTATTAACCGACTGAATCAACTGATAACAAGCCATATATAATTGGTCAACTCCTTCCGAGGCAGGAATTAGCTGCGTGTATTGGCTAAGACCAGCCGGCTCAGGCGTTCTTCCTTCGGCATACATATCGGTTCCTGCAACAAAAAGCCACGGATCGCCTCCATAAATGCCTTTTAGCCAGGCATAATTCGTATTCACAAGCAACTGAAAGCCAGTAGCTGTTTTATAAGCTTCATCAGCGGGTACGTTTGATAAACTTTCTTCTTCTATAAAATCGCTGCACGAGTTGAAAATCGCTGTAGCCAATACGAGTGTAAATATTATTTTTTTCATGATCGTTTAATTAAAATTTAGCGCTTAATCCCAATTGTGTAGTAATGGCAGCAGGTCTGTTGACTCCCATGTTGGCAGCTGCCCATTCCGGGTCGTATCCATCGAAATTGGTGAATACAAAAGGGTCAAGAACATTCACGTAAACTCTTAAGCTGCTCATTTTTACTTTTTTCAGAAAGTCGGAATCAAAAGTATATCCTAACGAGATATTTTTAATTTTCGTAAAAGAAACTTCTCGGTAATAGCCAAATCCTGTTGACCAAAATGCGCCTGCTCCTGTAGCTACAGGTCCCGGTCTTGGGTTGGTGTTATTGGCGTTGGCTGTAAGTCCGGCACTGTTGGTCGGTACAAAATAATCCATTGCCATTTTTTGGCGTCCGCGGTCTGAAACATCAGCAAAATTCTGATGGAAAGTACTTAAAACAGTCTGTCCCTGACTGGTTATGATTGAAAAATTAAAATCAAATTTTCCTATGGTAAATCTAGAATAAAAGCTTCCCTGCCATTTTGGAACCGAACTTCCGATGGTTGTTCTGTCGTTGGCATCAAATTTTCCGTCACCGTTAATATCTTTCGGTCTTGCCTGTCCGGGAGCCATTCCGTAAGCTGCTGCGTGTGAGGCTTCATTTTCCTGCCAAACGCCGTCGTAAACATAATTGAAATTCGGATTTAAGCTGGAACCTAAAATAAGATTATTCCCTCGGTCGCTCACCTGATCCTGATTGTAGATCGATTCAAGCTTATTGACGTTTTTTGTAAAAGTAAAAGTGGTTTCCCAATTGATGAGTTCACTTTTTATATTTTTTGTGGTTAAAAGTACTTCAACCCCTTTATTACTTACCGATCCTACATTGGCATAGGTGTATTTTACTCCCATTTCGGCAGGTAACTGTTGTTTATAGATTAGATTTTCAGAGAGACGGTCGTAAACATCCACGGTACCCGTAATTCTGTTTCGAAGAAATCCAAAATCCAATCCAAAATTAAGTTCACGCGTTTTTTCCCAGGTCAGCAAAGGATTGGCAAAAACTGAAGACTGTAATCCGGGAACCAAAGTCGATCCATTGGCGTAAAACGTTTGCTGGTCTAATAACGCGAGTGACTGATATGGCGCCACATTGTCATTTCCTGTGTAGCCGATACTTGCCCTTAGTTTTAAGTCTGAAATAGCTTTTACATTTTCAAGAAAAGATTCCTTATTGACTTTCCATCCTAAGGCTAGAGAAGGGAAGGCAGTCCATTTATTCCCTTCAGACAATACCGAAGATCCGTCCCATCTTGTGGAAGCTGTTAATAGATATTTGTCTTTGTATCCGTAGTTGAGCCTTGCAGCAAAAGAGTTCAAAGTTCTTTTCATATAAGGCGGCGATTGCAGCTGAAAACTGCTTGGTAGCCCAAATCCTAAGTTATAATATTCTGAATTAAAAGACTGTCCGTGTGAATATCCGTAAGACGACTGATCTTCATTAGAATACGTACTCTGAAGCAATAATAAACTTACATCATGTACATCGCTGAACGTATGTTTTAAATCGATTTGATTATCCCAGGTATAATTAAAGTTTTCAGTTTTGCTTAAAGAAGCGGAGTTTTGTTTATTAAGAGCAATCCCGATATTGGTATCTGCCGTATTCGATATTCCTAAACTTGAAGTTGAAAATCCTGCAGCAAAAGTGGTTTTAAATGATAACCACTTCATTGGTTGATACTGGAAAAATATATTTCCTAATGTCTGCCAGGTTCTTTCGGTTTGTCTCGAATTGGCAATTTCTAATAATGGATTGATCGTACTGGTTTTATTAATTGCCCAGGCGCCGTTAGGATACGTCAGTTTGCCGGGTAGTAAAAATAATTGTCCGTCAATATCATTACCATTGGAATCGATTGCATAAGGAGATAACAACGGACTGAAACTGAATGCAGAACGCATCGCCGTATCACTTCCGTATTCTGTAATCGTTCTTGCTACAGTAATATTAGCTCCCGTAGAAAATTTGGAATTTATTTTATGGTTGATTCCGAGCTTAAAAGTATACTTATCATTAGAATCGTTGGCGATCAAACCTTCATTTCCCTGAACCCCGAAAGACATATTGTATCCTAATCCACCATCAGATCTTCCGGAAATATTCACATAATGATTTTGCATAGTTCCGGGTTGCAAAACGGCATTGTACCAGTCAAAATTATAGCCGTTATTCGCTCTTTGTACCAAAAGCGGACTCTGATTTCCGGCCAAAGTTGCCAACTGTGCCGGGGTCTGGGTATTCGGAGTTGCGCTAAGATAAGCTGCCTGATGGAAATTCCACCATTCTGCGCCGCTCATCATTTTTGGTAAACGGGCTGCGGTTCTTACACCATAGGAAGTTTCCAATGATACATTAATTCCTCCTTTTGCGGTGGCGCCATTTTTCGTAGTCACTAAGACCACACCACTTGCTCCTCTGGAACCGTAGATTGCTGCTGAAGAGGCATCTTTCAAAACATCCATTCTGGCAATATCCTGAGGATTCAGAAAGTCAATATTATCAGTAGGCACGCCATCTACAACATACAAAGGATTTCCAGATGAAATCAGTGAATTATTTCCACGGATGGTCATTTTAAAACCGTCACCCACTCGTCCTGAATTAGACGTAATCTGTACTCCGGGCATACTTCCCTGTATCGCTTCAAGCGGACTTGTCGTGTTTCTTTCCACGATTTTGTCGGAACTTAGTGTATTCACAGAACCTGTAAGATCTGACTTTTTTACGCTTCCGTATCCTACCAGTACTACTTGTTCAATGGTTTTTGTTCGTTCTTCCTTTAGCGGAATGGCGATAAAAGAACGGTTGTCCACAGCGATGATCTGCGACTGAAAACCTTCATTTTCAACAGAAAGCGAAGACTGATCTTTTAATAATGTAATGATAAATTTTCCTTCAGCATCGGTCGTAACGATGTTTTCTGTACCTTCTTCCTTTACAGTTACGTTAGAAAGAGGAGCCTGTTTGTCGTTGGTTATCTTTCCGCTCACCTCTTTACCCTGCTGCGCAAAAACCACTCCAGAGGAAAACAGAAATAAAACAGCAAGCTTTTGACGAATCCTAAAGCCGGATTCTGCTATTTTTTCACATGACATAGTTTTAATTTTTTGAGTTAAATTTTTACTTCCCAACAAGAACTCTGAGATTAGCTACTTCTCATAAAATTTGTTGGAAAAATTAATTAAAATTTAAATGTAATCGATTGCGCATTTCGATGAGTATTTTTTCAATTTTCTATATTAAACTTTTTTTAATAAAATTTTCATTTTTTTTAACGTAATGTTAATTTAAATTATTAAATTTTTGAAAATCAGTAAATTAAATTTTATTTGATTTACTGATTTAATATGATTTTTGTCATATTTTGTTCGTTTTTAGCATCCGTTATTTCCCCAAAATTGATATTAATATTAATTTTTTCTTCTTTTTGTGAAAAAAAATATTTGCATTTCGGTTGATTAAACGATTAAAATAATTCGTTAAAAATGCACAACAGAAAAGTGCGACTTATTGTAAAATATAATTGTTGATTTTAGATGAAATTTAATTTATCAAGAACAAAAAATCCATCTTACAAAATGGTAAGATAGATTGTTATTTTTTGAAAGTATTGTCTGAATATTTATGTTATTTTCTTGCCTTAAAAAGCATCGGTTACAAAACTTGGAGAGTAGGCAAAAAACTTGTATCTATTAAAGTTTGTCAACTTGGTAGGAATCTAAGCTATTAGAAAACGAGGCTAAAACAATTCTTTATTTTCTTTTTAACGCTATCGGGCGCTAAAGTTTTGCATTTTGTTTTAAATATTTTCAGTCGCAATGGCGTTCTACTCAGCAGATGATAGCAATACTTAAGTGGCTTAATTATAAAAAATCAAAGCTTTAAACTTTGAACACAAAGCCCATAAAGTTTTATGATTATGATATGTTTTAAGCCTCACAAAACAAAGTTTTACCAATTTAGCTTAAATCAATTTTATAATTGAGACAAAGCCAATCTACTTATAAAAGACAATAAAAAGTTGATCTACTTTCGCCCCAAGTTTTGTGATTGAGTTTTAAAAGATGAAAAAATTTGAGTGGATTTTTTTCTATTTAATGATATGTTGAAATCCTAGCCCCGATCGCAGCA
>DKLU01000126.1 GCA_002455915.1 Chryseobacterium sp. UBA6632 | reverse complement strand
CAAACAGCTTTATCCCACGGAATTCAGCTATGTAAAGTCGTTGTTTAACAATATGTTTACGACGCAGAAGACTTTGAAAAGTCCGAAAGTTGCTGTTATTAATATTAATGGAGAAATTGTAATTCCTAAAGAATATGACAGCATTGAAGGTATAAAAATTTCGGGAGAAAATTTTGTGTATTTAACGAAAGGTGGCGAGCAGAGGTTTTTGGATAAAGACTTAAAAGATGTTCTAGAACCAGGTTTTCAGATCGAAAGAATTTTACCCAATACTTTAATTTTAAGTAAAGAGGGCGTTTTTTATACCTATTCTGTAAAAGATAAGAAATATGAAGAGCTGAAAAATATCGTTTCTTTAAAAGAAAATGGTGTTTTTTATTATACGGAAACCATCTATCCGGCAATTGTTGCTCAAAATTCTAACGGTCTTTTTGGTATTTTAGATGAAAAAGGAAAAGAAATTATTCCTTTTCAATATGATGATATTTTTACTTTTGTTTCTGAAAATGAAATTATTGTGAAGAAAGTAGACAAGTTTGGCGTTACCAATTATGAAAATGAACCTTTGAAAGAGGTGATTTATGATAAATATTCTGTTGATAAACAGGGTATAAAGCTTACAACTGGGCAAACCACAGATTATCTGTTCTTTACAGATTTGGTAGGGGAGAAAAGCCCTCAATAATTCTCACATGACAAAAAACAGTCATAAAATTTTGCTAAAATAATGGTTTAAAATGTATTGAATAACAATTTATAATATCTTTGCGCACCGTTTAATTTTAGAAGAAATTAAATAGTGTAAATTAGCCAACTTTCAAAAGGCTAGTTAGTTGTAAAGAAAATAATTGTCAAGAAATATGAAACTATTAGAAGGAAAAGTAGCGCTAATAACGGGAGCTACAAGAGGAATCGGTAGAGGAATCGCTGAAATTTTTGCTCAGCAAGGGGCAAAAGTGGCGTTTACTTACGCTGGTTCTGTAGACAAAGCGAAAGAATTAGAAGCGGCTTTAAGTTCTGTAACTCAAATTAAAGGTTACCAATCTGATGCATCAGACTTTGATGCGGCTCAAAAATTAGTAGATGATGTAATGGCTGAGTTTGGTCAAATAGATATTTTGGTAAACAATGCAGGGATTACTAAAGACAACCTGTTGTTGAGAATGTCTAAAGACGATTGGGATACAATTATTAAAGTAAACTTAGATTCTGTATTCAACCTTACAAAAGCGGTTATTAAGCCAATGATGAAGGCAAAATCGGGATCTATCATCAATATGAGCTCTGTTGTAGGATTGAAAGGAAATGCAGGACAGGCAAACTATGCAGCAACTAAAGCCGGAGTTTTAGGATTTACTAAATCTGTGGCATTAGAATTAGGTTCAAGAAATATCCGTTGTAATGCGATTGCTCCTGGATTTATTGAAACTGAAATGACTGCAGTTCTTGATGAAAAAACTGTACAATATTGGAGAGACGGAATCCCTATGAAGAGAGGAGGTACTCCTGAAGATGTAGCTAACGCGTGTGTTTTCTTAGGAAGCGATTTATCAACTTACATCACAGGTCAGACAATAAATGTTGACGGAGGTATGTTGATGCCTTAATTTTTTGAACTAAAATTTTAAGATAAAAAGAAAGCCGAATCATTGCGATTCGGCTTTTTGTATTTGATTGTTAAATATTTACGAGCTTCCTTCATGACTTCCAACCTCCATCTCCTAGCTTCCAATCCTCTTTAATTAAAAACCTGATTTTCTTGTTCCTGAACCCGTATAAAAGTAGTTCTTTTAGACAGTTCTTTCAACTTTGAAGCCCCGACATAGGTACAGGTAGAACGAACGCCACCCAAAATATCTTTCACGGTTTCTGAAACCGAACCTTTATAAGCAACTTTTACCGTTTTACCTTCAGAAGCCCTGTATTCTGCCACACCACCGGAATGTTTATCCATTGCTGTTTTAGAACTCATTCCATAGAAAAGTTTAAATTTTTTACCATTTTCTTCCACCATTTCACCGCCACTTTCATCATGTCCAGCAAACATTCCACCAAGCATAACAAAATCGGCACCGCCACCAAATGCTTTAGCAACATCTCCGGGAACTTTACAGCCACCATCAGCAATAATATGACCGCCCAAACCGTGAGCAGCATCGGCACATTCAATAATCGCAGAAAGCTGAGGATAACCTACACCTGTTTTCACCCTTGTGGTACAAACCGAACCAGGACCAATACCAACCTTAATAATATCTGCGCCAACCAAAAGTAGTTCTTCTACCATTTCTCCTGTTACCACATTGCCAGCGATGATAATTTTATCAGGAAAATTAGCTCTTGCGTTCTTCACAAACTCTACAAAATGCTCGGAATAACCGTTAGCAACATCAATACAGAGAAACTCGATTTTTGGGTGTTTTTTGAGGATGGTTTTAATCTTTTCTTCATCTGCTTTTCCGGTTCCTGTGCTTAAAGCAATATATTGATGGATTTCTTCTGGCTGACTGTTTAAAAAATAAGACCATTCTTCAGGAGTATAATGTTTGTGAACGGCCGTAATAATTTTATCTTTTGCTAATTCTACAGCCATTTCGAAAGTTCCTACCGTATCCATATTGGCTGCGATAATAGGAGTTCCTTTCCATTTTTTTTTGGTGTGTTTAAAGGTAAATTCCCTTTCTAAATCCACTTCTGAACGAGATTTTAATGTTGAACGTTTCGGACGGAACATTACATCCTTAAATCCCAGTTTTATATCATATTCTATTCGCATAATTTGGAAAATTATTTTACTTAAAATTAGGAAAAAGATTTAAGGAAAAATGATTTTATAATTAAACTTTTATTTTCTCGTCACGTTTATATATTCAAATCAATTCTAAAATATGATGAAGTAAAATCGTTTTAAATAAAACTTAATTTCCATTAGTCGATTAAATTTTATCATTCATCTATAAAAACAACCCATACTTCTATAAGGCCTTATTTAAGATACTTTCGGGCATAATGATTGAATATTCTAAAGCAAGAACAACGAACTCAATATCAATTTAAAATTTAATTATTATGAAAAAATTAGTTTTGGCTTTAAGTATATTTTTCGCATTCACTGCCAATGCACAACAAGGAAGAAAAGAAGGTTTCAGAAATGAAAAACAAGAATTTCACCAACAAAATGACAGAGGTTTTTCAGGATTGAAATTAACAGATAAGCAGGAAAG
Source organism: Chryseobacterium sp. UBA6632 (assembly GCA_002455915.1). GTDB lineage: Bacteria > Bacteroidota > Bacteroidia > Flavobacteriales > Weeksellaceae > Chryseobacterium. Next base: position 1,494 of record DKLU01000126.1, on the reverse strand, counting down.
AAAAATCGCTGAACTCTCTAGAGAACGATTATCTGAAAGAGAATATGATGCAAGAATTAGAAGAATTCTTTCTAAAGAACAATATGCGCAATATCAAAGACATGGTTTTGAGAAGGATAGAAAAGTAGCGATGGGCAAACCTTTCAGAAGATAGAATGATAAAATCCGGAATGATATTTTCGGATTTTTTTTAGATAAAATAAAAAATCTGTAACATTTTTTGAATGATGATACTTACCTGATAAATAACAATTTAAAAAACATCATTATGAAAACTACTTTAAAAAACCAGTATGCTTTTACAAACCAGATTTTAATTGCTGTTGTATCTGCTGTTTTTGGATATAATTTGTATCAGGCGATTGTACATCCAGAAAATTCACATCTCATCTTGAGTATTATTTTAGTAGCAATGACTTATATGGTTACTGAAAAATATGGTACAGGAAAAAGTAAAGACAACTAAAATGATAATTACATTTAATTTAAGTATTACTTTAAATAAAAAGCCTGATATTAAAGCAATATCAGGCTACTTAAAAAATCTAACTACATAAAATATGGTTGAATTATTTCCACCATTTGTATCTTTATTATTGAATAATAATATAATCTCCCGAAACAGAGTGTGCTGAAAAATAACCTAAAGCACCATTACTGATATTACTTGGCGGATTGGCTGGTGTTGCAATATCGCCGGAATCTCCTAATCCTAAATTCGAAAGTACTCTGAAATAATTATAAACAGGAGTATCTACAGATTGTAATTCTACAAAAACAGTATCATTTTTATTTAGATTAAATTTTCCATATAACGGATATCCAATAGTACCTCCATTAAGTTGGTCGTCAGAATAAACATTGTATTGTGTTGCACCTAGCTCTCCTTTCTGGCCTTTCAATACATATTTATTTCCTTTCTCCGCCGGATCTGTAAAAAATACTGAAACAAAAGTACTGTTATCCAATTTATCTTTTTCCTGCTCCAGTTTTTCAATTTCTACCAATTTATTCATCGTACTTGTAGATTGATAGACCTTTCCGTCTACCGTCACAGAAAGTGTATAAGTATCACCTTCTGCTGTGGTAAAGTTTTTTGTTTTATAAGACTCGTCATTCGGATCATATACCAACTCTTCTGTTTGGCCATGATTGTCACTAAGAATCACTTTGGCATTCGTTACTACAGGGATTTCCTCATTGCTCGTGACTTTCACCGATCTTGAAACTCTGATCTCGTAAGGACCTTCTTCGTTGGTAATTTCTCCTTCTATCACAATTTTCCCGCTGCCATCTATCATAGGGATATCTACTATTTTATCATCTACATCGCAGCTGATAAGCATCATTACTAAAGAACAGCAAAACAATATTTTTTTATTAATCATCGTATTTATTTTTAAAATTTAAAGTTAAAGCCTACGCTTGGTACCAATCTGAAAAGTACCACCTGTTTTGTAATAATACCTCCTTGGTTTTTATTATCTGCTTCAT